>JBBQRY010000209.1:0-4344 GCA_038214335.1 Chthoniobacterales bacterium | reverse complement strand
TGAGCTTGGGATTGAGTCCAGAAAAAGCTCAAAAAATGAAGCAGGCCATCGCCAACCAACGAGTGATGGATCGCATCATCGACGAGATGCGGGAAATCTCACAGAAGCTCATCCTGCAAGCCCCGGATTCGACACCAATTTCCCTCCGCAAGAATCCTCCCAAAACCGCGTTAAGTTAGTGCCATTCGGGTCAGGCATGGTTTATTGACATTCCGATTTTTTTAGCCACTGAGACGCCACCCCTTTTGACGTATCACTCCCTCCCGCATCCGGCGAATGATTCGGCAGCAACTCGAACGGTCCCCCATGGGCAACTTTTCCGCGATTCAATCCATCGCCAGGGTCTTTTTTCTTGGAACCTAAGAACTGCGAATAAACAGCACCCCGATACCTCGTTACATCTTCGAGATGCGCTTTGCAGGTTGCGGATTGATTCCAGGCCATGCTTGAAACGGGCACCTTTTTTCGAACAGTATCGACCTATGGGAGATGCATCATCGAGGAAGAAGGCGAGCTATCGGCAGGCGAAGCGCGACGTCGAATGGTCGCTTTTCACCGCCGAAGCCGCATATGCCGACAGCAAATTGCAGCGATCCAATCGGGTCTGGCTTGCTGTGCCGGTCATATGGGCCATCACGCAGAAGCCGCCGTCGCATCGGAGCGCGCACTTCGGATCGAGCCGGGCAACGCCGAGTTTACGAACGATCTCGGTTGGAGCCTCCTGCAAGCGGGACGGTTGGCCGAAGCGGAGACGATGCTACAGCGGGCGGTGGAACTTGACTCGAGCAACGAGATCGCACGGAACAACCTCAAGCTGTGCCGGGATAGGCTGGCAAAATGATTACCCTCACACAAACCCCCAGTTTACGGCGTCATCCTCAGCGCAGGCCTGTCTTATCGATAACGGTCTGTTCATTATGGAGTTGGCAGCAGAAGCTCGAGGCCTAGCGGCTCGAATTGTTTGAAATCTCTATCCAGCGTCACGAAGCGTAATCCGCCGGAAATCGCAAATGCTGCCAAGTAAGCATCCATCCAGACCTTGGGCGAAGCGGTGTTTGCCGTTGCCAGACGATGCCAGAGGGCGACTGTGCCGGTCGGTTCCTCCCTCTCCTGTACGCCCGGCCGTGCGAGCAGTGTTTGCAGCGCCAGTAAAGCGTCCCGATTGGTCATGCCCATTGCGCCATAGCGTTCGAGAATACGGGGGGAGGTCGCTAGTCGAAGGAAGCTTTGTTGGGTGGAACGGCAAAAAATGGCGGGTTCGAGAGAGCTGGCTGTCGACAGTGCCGCCCATCCAAACGCATGAAATTCGTGGGTCGGGAATGTTGCCGCCACCCAGATATTCGAATCAAAGAGGGATTCCGACACGGCGCAGATCCTCCCCCTCGATGATGGATTGCTCCAAGGCGATCACCTCTTCAGCCGTCATCCGGGTGGCGGTAGAATCTGGCTGGCAGCGAAACAGCGGAAGCCCGATTTCGGTGATGATGACCCGCTCGCTCACGGCAGGCTCTGTCTTCTGGATATCCCTCCTCAGGCTTTGACGCAAGAAATCGGCCACCAATCGCTTGACGGGCAACCGCTCATGCACGGCCCGCAACTTCACATCGCGCACGAGATCATCCGGTAAGTCAATCGTCATTTTCATAGACCCAGCATGCCAGCATAACAGCTTGCCGTCAAGATGGGAAACGTTCCTCAGATCCTCGCGTCTGGAACAGGAATGGGAGGCGAACCTCCGTGTGAGCCCATATATCACGGCTCGGATGGAGCCTCGCCCTCGCGGTCCTTATCCACGCCCTGTCGAGACCGAGGTCCTCCTGCCCTACGCCAGAAGCATCCCAACCATTTCACCGGCTCGGTTTTCCACCACGACCGGCACGCGCGTCGGCATGGCGGCCATCGCGGCGGTGATCGGAGCATCGGCTTGAATGCGGGCGACGGGGTCCGCCATGCTATCTACCATTCGGGTTCCGAGCCCTCCCGAGACGGCCAATTCGAGCTTGCGGGCGGACACTACTCCGACAGCCCGCAACTGGCGGTCAATGATCGGAAAAATACCCTGAGTGCTGCCGTTGATCGTTGTGAGTGCCGTGGCCACCAAGGTATCCGACGGAAGCGCCGTGAAGCCGGTCTGCATGATGTCACCGACGCATCGGGCCGGCTGCCTGCTGGGATTTCCTGGCGCGGCTCCAGTGGCCTGAAACTGCGCATACCGCAGCTCCTGCTGGGCGGCCCCGAACACAAAAATCGCAATGAAAAGCAGCATCGGTGACCATCCGTTGAAGCTTGCGATCGCGAAACCCACCGCCACCACCTGTCCGATGCGCGCGGCAATCATGGTTGCTTTGGCAGGCGGGATCATCATGGAAAGAAGTGCTCGGAGCACGCGTCCACCATCCATCGGAAAGGCGGGAATCGCATTGAACGCGACCAGCATGATGTTCACCGCCAGCAGGCTCGTCAGAAAACCTCCGCTTCCAAATGAGACGATGTCCCGCAACGTGAACTTTGCAGCAAGAAAGACAAAGAGGAAAAGCGCGATGACAACATTCACCGCCGGGCCCGCAACGGCCACAATCAGCTCCTGAATCGGCTTCTCCGGCATCCGCTCGAGCCGTGCGACCCCTCCAATCGGCAGCAGCGTGATATCCGGGGTGCGGATTCCGAAGGCGCGGGCGGCAAAAGCGTGTCCGAACTCGTGCAGAAGCACACACAGGAAAAGCAGCAGCGTGAAGGAGACCCCCTCGACCGCTCCCCACCATCCGCCCTCCCGCCACGAGATGAGACCGAACCAGCCCAAAATCAGCAGAAACGTGACGTGGATTTTCACGTCAATTCCAGAGACTCGGGCAACTTTGTAAGACCAGCGCATAAAATTTGATTTTCGGAGGCGAAGATTATCGGTGTCACATTCTCTTCGTTTGTGCGACCGCAACGCCGGATACGAACATAATTCAGAAATCCAAAAAGAAAATGTCATTACCCAAAAGTTCGAGTGCGCCATCGCGTTCTCATGGGGCGGATGGCCGGATTGGAATCCATCAGCCAAGGAAACGTCATGGCACAACCGCCGCGAGCTTGGCCATGATTCGCATGTCCGCACAGACGATCAGAGGGAAGGGTTCGGCAGGGTTGTCGATGGCAACTGGGAGGGCGAGGCTCCGTCCGAGCCGTAATATTTGGGTTCACACGGAGGTTCGCCCTCCCATTCCTGTTCCTTACGTGACGCGGATTTGGGCTTACAGGTGGATCCGCGTCTGTCGGGATGCCAAGGACAATAAATTTCTAGCGCTTGCCGCCGCCTGCCGGGCAGAATTTCTGATCACGGGCGACGACGACTTGTTGATTCTTAACCCCTTCCGCGAAACCCATATCCTGACTCCAGCCCAATTCACTGCTTCCACTGGGCACGGGTGAACGACTGGCTTGCCGCGCGCGGGAACGGCGGACGATTCCCGCCGCAGTTCGAGCATGGGCAACTTTGTAGGACCAGCGCATAAAATTTGATTTTCGGAGGCGAGGTTTGGCGGTATCACATTCACTTCGCTTGTGGCACCGCAACGCCGATCATGAGCATCATTCAGAAATCCAAAAAGAAAATGTCATTACCAAAAGTCCTTGTCGCCGATCCTATCTCGCAACGCGGAGTCGAGGAGCTCTCCTCTGGAGGCACTCTCGAAGTTGTGGTCAATACCGGTCTCAAGGAACCCGAGCTGATTGCGCTGATCCCTGAATTCTCCGCCCTTGTCGTCCGCAGCCAAACCAAGGTGACTACCGCCTTGCTCGAAGCCGCAAAGAACCTCAAAGTGGTCGGTCGCGCCGGCGTCGGGGTGGACAATGTGGATGTCGATGCCGCGACCCGGCATGGGGTGATCGTGATGAATACTCCCGGCGGCAATACGATTTCGACAGCCGAACACGCGTTCTCGCTGCTCATGAGCATCGCCCGCAGCATCCCGCAAGCCGATGCCAGCGTGAAGGCTGGGAAGTGGGACCGCAAAAAGTATGAAGGTGTCGAGCTCTACAACAAGACGCTGGGAATCCTTGGCATGGGCCGCATCGGCACCGAGTTGGCCCGCCGCGCGATTGCCTTCGGAATGCGTGTGCTGGCGTATGATCCCTACCTCTCGGTCAGTCGCGCCCGCAGCCTTCAGGTTGAGCTCGTCGAAGATTTGGAAGCCCTTGTGCCCCAGACTGATTTCATTTCGATGCACATCCCCCTCCCGGACTAGCCACGTCACATGCTGGATGCCCGCCGCCACGCGCTCTGCAAAAATGGTGTCCGCATTGTCAACGGCGCCCGCGGCGGGCATCCTGCATGTGACGTGTCTCGTCCGTGAGGGG
>JBBQRY010000208.1:0-4347 GCA_038214335.1 Chthoniobacterales bacterium | reverse complement strand
CACGCGCTCGAGGCAGAGGCCATGGGCTGGGGCGACTTGGTTCAAGCGGGGGGCGGCGTTGTGGAGGCGGGCCACGAGATCGTCCATTGCGAGGCGTCCGTCCGCGCACCGCACGATGGCGCCGGTGAGCATACGAACCATTTTGTAGAGGAAGCCTTCACCGATGAAGGTGATGGTCCAAAGCGGACCCCGGCGCACGAGGCGGAGGTTCGTGAGGGTGCGGATCGTGGAGCGGACTGCCTTTGACCGCTGCGCGCTGAAGGCTGCGAAGTCGTGGCGCCCGATGAACACCCGACAGGCCTCTGCCGCCAGCTTGGGATCCAGCTTGTTCGGAACTTGCCAGGCGCACCCGAGCAGGCTGGGTGGGAGCACGGGGCCATTCCAAATCGTGTAACGGTAGATTTTTCCTTGGGCTGAGAACCGCGCATGGAACGTGTCGGGCACCGGACGGGCGCGCAGGATGCGGATTTCCGGGGGGAGGTGGGCATTGATGGCGAGCGCCCATTTTGCGAGGGGAAGCCGTTGATCGGGCACATCGACGTGCGCGCACTGACCTGCGGCATGCACACCGGCATCCGTGCGTCCCGCTCCTTGGACGGTCAAGCGCTCTCCGCAAAGCTTCGCAATGGCATCCTCGATCGTGTCTTGGATCGATCCTGGATCCGCTTGGCTCTGCCATCCGCGAAAGAGGGTTCCGTCATAGGCGACGGCGAGCCGAAGTCTCATGGTTGGGAATCCATCCAGCCCTGCAAAATGATCTGCGCGGCCACTTGGTCGATCATCGCCTTTTGGTCGCGCGCCTTTTTTCCGGCTTCTTGAAGCGAGCGCTGCGCCGCAACCGTTGAGAGGCGCTCATCCCATGGGATGATTCGGCATCCCGCGCGGGCCTGCAGGGTCTCAATGAACTCGCGGGCTTTTTGCGCGGCGGGTCCATACGAACCATCCATGTTGCGCGGCATCCCGACCACAATCGTTGAGACGGATTTTGCCGTCGCAATTTCCAGAATCCGTTCGACCACGCGTCCGGCTTTGACTTGGATGGTTTCCGACGGATGCGCGAGCATGCCGAGGTCGTCGCTGAGTGCGATCCCCACGCGGGCATCGCCGAGATCAATTCCCATTGCACGATTCATTTGCCATTGAAAATCTCACAGCGTGTCTCTAGGTTCAATCACCATGTCACAATTGTCACTGGACAAATTTGGAGAGAACCTTCCGGTTTCGGGAGTCGTGGCCTTTTCGCAGGTGGCCATCGGTCTCGGCGCGGGCCTGCTCGTCGCTGACCGCATTGGCTCGCACGCGCGCCGCGGAATCGCCATTGGATTGCTCACAGCCGGAGCGGCCACGCTCATTCCGGTCATCTGGGGAGTCGCCTCGAATCTTAGCAACCGTCCGGGTTCTTCGCGCACGATGCAGAAGCGCTTGGACGGAATTCGCCGCGCCGCAGGTGGCGGGTAGGATCTCGGAGCCATTTTGAAGCTCGTTCTCGCCAGTGCCTCGCCGCGTCGCAAGGATTTGCTTGAGCAGGCGGGCTTTGAGATCGCCTGTGTGGTCTCGGGAGTGCCGGAGTTGGAGGATTCCGACTGGTCCCCCGAGGCGCTTGCTCTCGAAAATGCCGAACGCAAAGCGGCAGCCGTTGCAGCGAACTTTCCCGACGAAATCGTCATTGCTGCCGATACGGTCGTCTGGTTCGATGGCGCATTTTTTGGAAAGCCCGCCGATCCTGCCGACGCCGTGCGCATGCTCGAAACGCTTGTCGGAAAAACCCATCAAGTCGTCACCGGCGTCGTGATCCATTTCCCCAAAGACGGTGGGATGGCTCGATTCGCGGAATCCTCCCATGTGACTTTCCACCCTCTCACGGCCTCCGAGATCCACGCCTATCTTTCGGAAATCCATCCCTACGACAAAGCCGGTGCCTACGCCGCGCAGGACGACAACGGACGGCTCATAGCCCGGATTGACGGGCTGGTGAGCAATGTGATCGGGCTCCCGGTCGAGCGTGTGCGCGAGGTGCTGGAGGGAGCATGAGTGCGAATCCGCACTTAATGCCAACGGGCACCGGGCGCCTCTCCGAAATGTGCACACAGGGAGAACAGGCGTCTCGCCTGTTTGGAGAGTGGCCATTGTCTGCGGAGACTCCATTCCTCACAGGCGGGACGCCGATGCTCCCTGACCTTCCATCGCCGATTGCACTTTTCGGGCCAACGAGCGCCATCCAACAATGATCCCGCTGACCTCTCCATGGCAATGGGTGCTGGCCTACGCGGCCGCGGTTTGTATCGGGCTGAGCAAGACGGGATTTGGCGGCGTGGGCATGGTGGCGGTGCTGCTCATGGCGCAGGTCCTGCCCGCGAGGGAGTCCACGGGTGCGGTGCTGCCGCTGCTCATTGTGGCGGATATTTTTGCGGTTCATTCCTTTCGCAAATTTACGGTATGGCGGCATCTGGGCAAACTGCTCCCCCCGGCGGTATTAGGAATTGTCACCGGATGGCTGATCATGCCGCGTATTCCGGCAGCTCTTTTTGGACCCGTGATTGGCTGGATGGTCCTCGGACTCGTCGCGCTCACGGTCGCGCAAAAGCTGTCGGGGCGGCTTTCGGCCAGTGCCGCCGAGCATCCCGCGATTGCCTGGCCGCTCGGCTGGACCGCCGGAGTCACCACCATGCTTGCCAATGCAGCCGGGGCGGTCATGACGGTTTACCTCCTCGCGTGTCGGTTGCCGAAGTATGAATTTGTCGGCACGGCCGCATGGTTCTTCTTCATTGTGAATGTGATCAAGGTGCCGTTCAGCGCCTCCATGGGACTCATCAATGCTCCCTCCCTCGTGCTCAACCTCTTGCTCGTCCCCGGAATCTTCCTTGGCGTCGTCAGCGGCAAGTTTTTTCTGGGCAAACTCAACCAGCAGGTCTTCGAGTGGATGATGATCGGGTTTTCGCTCGTTGGCGGAATCCGTCTGGTTCTTGCGGGATAAAATGGATTTTTTCTCGCACAGCGGCCGAGTCTGGGCCAAAATGACTCCATGCAAATCCACTTGAGTCCCCGCAACATCGCTCTGACTGGCGCGATCCACGCGTTCATCGCAGACAAGATCACGCATCTGGAAGAACACAGTGAGCAAATCCTCGCCGCACACATCGTGCTTCTCCACGACCAGAATAAAAAGAAGCCGTTTGTTGTCAAAGTCCACCTCGCACTTCCGGGGCCGGATGTTTTCTGCGAGGACGCCGAGGCGGATCTCTACACAGCGATCGACAAAGTCGTCCACAAACTCGCTGCCCAACTTCAGAAACGCAAAACCCGTCTGAAGGACCACAAGCAACATCTTACCCAGCTTGAGCGCGAATCTGCCAAGCGGGGCTACAAGCGGCTCTAGCCCAAGTGGAAGACTACAAGGTCAAACTCGACGTCTTCGAGGGACCGCTCGACTTGTTGCTCTACCTCATCAAACGCGATGAGGTGGATATCTACGACATTTCCATCGAGCGCATCACGAAGCAATACCTCAGCTACATGGAAGCCTTCCATGTGCTGAATATTGAACTGGCCGGCGAATTCATCGTCATGGCCGCCAACCTGCTCTACATCAAGAGCCGCACGCTGCTGCCTGTGGATCAGCAAATGGCCGAAGAGGATGCCGAAGAGGATGATCCGCGGTGGGAACTCATCCGCCAGCTCATCGAATACAAAAAATTCAAAGAGGCCGCCGGCCAACTCCGCGACAAAGAAGCCCTTCAAGAAAATCTATTTCCTCGCGTGCCCGTCGTGCCCGACCTCGCACCCGCCGAAAATATTCTCGTCGAAGAAGTTGGCATCTTTGACCTCATCCACGCGTTCCAAAAAATCCTCAAACGCCTCGAGAAAAAACCCGAAGACCTTCGGGAGATTTTCGAGGAAAATTTCACGGTCTCGGACAAGATCGATTACCTGCTCAAGGTGATCTCCGAAGGAGTTTCCCTGCGGTTCGAGGAACTCTTTGCCGATGTGGCCAGCCGTGCGGAAATCGTGGTCACGTTCCTTGCCATGCTCGAGCTCATCCGCATGAAGCAACTCTGCGTGCGGCAGGAATCGCATTTTGGGGAAATCTGGATTGACCGCTCGACCAACACCTCCCCTTTGTTCTCACGGGCATGAACGAAGAATCTCCATTTTCCCTGCACCGCATTCTCGAAGCGATCCTCTTCGCATCGCAGAAGCCGATTTCTTTCAAGGAACTTAGCTCGATCTTTAAAGGAGCCGCCGAGACCGCGAAGGAATCCCCGGACTCCCCGCCCGCTGCCTTTGCCAAGGTGAAACGCGAAGAAATTGCCGAAGCCATCCAGAAGCTCGAATCCGAGTATGCAGAGT
>JBBQRY010000207.1:0-4356 GCA_038214335.1 Chthoniobacterales bacterium | reverse complement strand
TCGTAGGAAGCTTTGAAAACAAATCCGACGCCCTCGCCGTTGCAGATGCGCTGGAGTTTGCGGGCCATGCGGCGGGTGAAAACTGCGGATTCGATCACGCACGGGCCAAGGATGAAAACCAATTCACGGCCTCCCAGTTTGTGGGGGCCAATTTTGACAATCGGGCGGCGCGGCATGTTCGGAATTCTACGCCACGCACGGGTTTGCGCAAGCCTTGGAAATTGTCGGGGCCGTCGGCACGAACACATGGGCCATTCCTGCCGCCTCGGCCGCGGCGATGCCGGTCGGGCTGTCCTCGAAAACCACGCATTCCTGCGGAGGAACCCCCAGACGTTTTGCGGCCACAAGGAACGGATCGGGAGCCGGTTTGCCGTGGACGTAATCCTCCGCGCACACAACCGCTGCAAAAAGGTAGCTGATCCCGAGGGCACTGAGCGTCGCATCCACAAGCTCGTGGTGTCCGCCCGAAGCAATGGCCATCGGCGCGATCCCATGCAAGCTGATGGCGAATTCCAACACCGGCACCACCGGTTTTACTTCCGAAACCAGTGCAAGGTAGAGGTCTTCCTTCCGGCGCACCGTGCTTTCGACATCCATCGAGAGTCCGAATTTCTCATTGAGTTGCTCAACGATCACGTCAGTCGGTTTGCCGCCCCAAGAATAAAAGACGTCCTCGGGAAATTGTCCGCCCAGCTCGTTGACGGCCTGCGTCCATGCCCGATAGTGCAGCGGCATCGTGTCGGCAATCGTCCCGTCGCAATCAAAAATATACGCTCCAAATCGTTTGGTAGGAAATAAGATGTCCACAAGCGAGTTTGCCGGGGGACAGGCACGCTGTCGAACGAAAACCAATTTCCTTGCCGGATGGGTGAAAAATCCATTTCTTTGTGCGCCATGGAGGCATTTTTTGACCGCGCAGACAGGCCAGCACCCACATGGGCGCGTGTGGTCACGGTCTGCGTGCTCCTCGCGGTTTTCTCCGCGTTGTGCTTCTGGATATTTTCGAGTTCCGTGCGGGACTGGGAAAAAGTCTGGGGGTATCGCGCCGTTTTATTCAAGGGATGGCTGACCACGATGGGAATCTCTGCCGCAGCGCTAGTGCTGAGCACGGTGTTCGGGGTGGGGGCCGCCCTCGCGCGGCGAAGCGGCTTTCTGCCACTCAAATTCGCGTCCGTGATGTATGTGGAAACAATCCGTGGGCTGCCGCTCATGTTTCTCGTGCTTTTCGGATTCTACGGAGTCGCCGACAAGCTCGGATGGAACGACCGTCTGCCGGTCGGAATCTTGATCCTTTCGCTTTTCAGCGGTGCTTACATTGCCGAGGTCATCCGCGCGGGAATCGAGAGCGTTGGCCGCTCGCAGTGGGACAGCGCCCGTGCGATTGGGCTGACATCCGGCCAGACGTATCGGCTCGTCATTTTTCCGCAGGTGCTACGTCAGTCGCTGCCGCCGCTGGCCGGACAATTTTCCTCCCTCATCAAAGATTCTTCGCTGCTTTATATCGTGGGGATTTCTGAGCTGACGTTTGCCGCGCAGCAGGTGAATTCCGCCACGTATTCCACTTTTGAAGCGTATCTGCCACTCGGCATCATGTATCTGGTGCTGACTTTGCCCGTGTCGTTGTGGACGAAAATCCTCGAGCGAAAGCTGCGCTATGAAAATTGAACTGCGCGGAGTAACCAAGGCTTTCGGAGCGCACCGCGTGCTCGATGACGTGACGTTTGCGGCGGACTTCGACCATGTCCTTGCGCTCATCGGACCCTCGGGGGGAGGAAAATCGACCCTGCTGCGCCTGCTGGCCGGACTCGACCGCGCGGATCGCGGCAACATCCTCGTCGATGGGATCGCTTTGGAATCCTCCGAAGACGCCCTCCGCGAATATCGCAGCACGATTGGGATCGTCTTTCAGGCGTATAATCTTTTTCCCCATCTGACCGCCCGTGAAAATGTGCTGCTGCCTCTCACAGCGGTGCATGGACTTGCTCCGGCGGAAGCCGCTCAGCGGGCGGATGAGGTGATCGCGCGATTCCAGCTCAGCACCCACGCGTATAAACAGCCCGGGCTGTTGAGCGGCGGCCAGCGTCAGCGGGTGGCCATCGCCCGCGCTCTGGCGATTCGGCCACGCTTCCTCCTGCTCGACGAACCCACCTCCGCACTCGATCCGGAAATGACCGCCGAAGTGCTCGACGTGATCGCCGAGCTCCGCGTGCTCGAACAGCCCATCATCCTGGTGACCCACGAAATGGGATTTGCGCGGCAGTCAGCGGATTTGGTCGCATTCATCGCAGACGGCGGAATCCCCGAATGCCGTCCGGCACAAGAATTCTTCGACGCCCCCTCAATTCCCGCGACCCAGCGGTTCCTGCAAAAGATTTTGAAATACTGAGGGCACGTAAATGCCTGTCTGCTATTTCCAAATGATCTCGACCAATGGCAGCTCCCACTTTTTGCATGAAACCTTCTCCACATGGGGCGGCTTTTCCTCCTCAGCAAATCGCTCCACCATGGCCGCGACTCGGATGGTTTGGATCCCCGCCAGTCGAGATTTCCAGACCTCTTTTGCATGGGCGGAAAGTGCGGCAACCGCTGTGCCGTGAGCATCGAAAAAATGGACATGCCCATCCGATGTGGTCTTGGCGGTCAGGGTGGATCCTACGGACAATGAGGCGAGGGCTTTGTGAATTCGGTGGTGCTCGGGTTGGCGCCCTGCGAAGCTGAGAAACATATCACCGAGCCCGAGCATTTCGTAGCGGCGAGAGGTGACGTCGGTCGGCAGATTGCTAATCACTGGCGGGATGCGTTCGAGGCCGTAGTCTTCGGTGAGGGCGCGGCTGAAAGGATCTGGAGAGTCGGCCCTTTGAAACAAAGCGAGCGTCTCTTGCGCCCGAGTCATTCCCACATAGTAGAGTCGTCTTTCGTCCTCGCGAGATCGGGCCGGATGTTGCCAATGGCCCCCGGGAAGGAACACATGCGGGAATTCCAGTCCCTTGGCCAGATGGATTGTGCCAAGAAAAATTCCATTGCCGAAGTGGGGTTCGTTTCTTTGTTGCCCGAGGGATTCATAAAAAAAGTCGATGGCGGCTGAGACGGGAGTTTCGGCGTTGTTGGTTTCCTCCCTCCATTCTTCCACCATCTGCCGGACGAGCCTCCACCATGGGTTGGCGTCACTCGCGATGTGAGGGATTTCGGCCAGCAAATCTTCCGCCCGCTGGTGCTCATTGGCGTGCGATTTGAGGGTCGCCAGCCACTGGGCGATTTCGCGGAGCCGGGGCAGCGCGGGCAGCTTGTCGCGGTCTGCTGCCCAGTTCACGGGGATCTCTGCAAACTCGAGTGCGGCGCGGATCGGCATGAGCTCCTCCCGCGTCCGCGCAAGCACGGCGCAATCCTTCCACTCCATGGTGGGGCAGAGCGACTTTATGCGTTGTAGCTCAAAGACCAGGGTGCCTGCTTGGTCGTGAGCATTTTGAACTTTGAGAATTTGCACCCGCCCTTTGCTCACCGGATCAAGGTGGTGCCACGTTCCGCCGTCTTCATCCCGGGCACGGGATTTGTTGGGCTGGATCGGTCGTCCCGATTTCATGCGGTCCCGGTTCGTTGCAATCAGGGCGTTCGCGGCATCGATGATATGGCGAGTGGATCGGTAGTTTTCGATCAGGTAGTGATGGAGTGCGCTGTAGTCTTTTTCGAATCGGCGGATGAACTCCACGTTCGCGCCGCGAAAAGTGTAGATATTCTGATCGTCATCTCCGACCGCGAGAATCGAGAGTTTGGCATCCGGGTCCGCCAGCGAGCGTCCCGCAATCGCGGAAACCATGTCAGATTGGTCGGCGTCGATATCCTGGTATTCATCGACAAGGATGTGCCGGTATCCCGCAAGAAGCCGGTCGCGCAGCTCATCGGGGCCGGCACCGGGCACGTCGGATTCGCCCCGCAACAAACGGACTGCATTTTTGATAACCTCCTCAAAATCCTTGAGATCCTCGCGCGGATGTTGATCGCGCATCCGCTCCATGCGGTCCGCAAAAGAAACCCCAGTCAGTCGCATCGCAAGGCCGTGGTAGGTTTGGATGGTTACTCCGCGCGCATCGGGTCCGGCAAGTTCTCTGATCCTCTGCCGCAGGCTGAGTGCGGCATGGCGATTGAAACACAGCACCAGAATACTCTGCGGGAGCACGCGTTCGACCCGCAACAGATACGCGCAGCGGTGAGCGACCACGCGGGTTTTCCCAGAACCCGGCCCGGCAAGGATAAGCATGTTCTCTTCCGGCTTCGCGGCCACGATGGCGGATTGAACCGGATTTTTGAGGGAATCCACAATGCGGCGGTATGACTCTGCGCCCGTCGCGCGGCGAAGGA
>JBBQRY010000206.1:0-4360 GCA_038214335.1 Chthoniobacterales bacterium | reverse complement strand
CAGGCAAAATCCAATTCGGAAGTATTCGTGGCGGGGGTAGGAGAGGAAGCTGCGGGAGTCGGTGAGCATGCCGACGAAGCGCGAGAGAAGGCCGAGGTTTGAGAGCGCGTTCATTTGCCACTCCATTCCTTCCTTCTGATCCAGGAACCACCAGCCGCTTCCGAATTGGATTTTGCCTGCCACCGAGCCGTCCTGGAAATTGCCGGCCATGGTGGCCATGAGGTAATTGTCGGCGGGGTTGAGGTTGTAGAGGATGGTTTTCGGGAGTTCGTTGGTGGCATCGAGGGAGTCGAGGTAGCGGGCCAGGGAAGCAGCTTGGGGCCAATCCCCGATGGAATCAAATCCGGTATCGGGTCCGAGGGCACGGAAGAGGCGAGAATTGTTGTTGCGCTGTGCGCCGAGGTGAAGCTGTTTCACCCAGCCACGGCGCGCATCCCAGCGTCCGAAATGTCCCATGAGCCATGAGGCAAAGGCGGATTGCTCGGCGGACGTGACGGGCTCCCCATTGCGGGCTTTGGAGAAAATCGCCGCCGCATCCGAGGACGTGCAAGGCTCGCCGAAGCAGAAGGAGAGACCGTGATCGGAAAGTCGGCATCCGTTTTCATGGAAAAACGAATGGCGGCTTTCGAGGGCGTCGAGGAATTCCTGCACGGATGCGCAGGAAGATCCCGTCACGGCCATCAGCTTCTCCAGCCACGGCAGGAACGCTTCGGGCTGGTGGACGGCGAGGGCTTTGTCGGGGCGGAAGGTTGGAAAAACTTTGGTTTTGAGGGCAGTGTCTTCCCGCATTCGGCGATGGTCATCCAGAGAATCCGTCGGATCATCTGTGGTGCAAACGACAGCGACCCGGCTGGAGGCGAGGAGACCGCGCACCGAAAATCCGGGAGAGGCCAATTTTTCATTTGCGCGCTCCCAGACTTCATCGGCGGTGGATTCGTCGAGCAGGCAGTCGATCTCAAAATACCGGAGAAGTTCCAGGTGGGTCCAGTGGTGGAGCGGATTGCGCAGGGTCGCGGGAACGGTGCGGGCCCAAGCATTAAATTTCTCGCGCGGCATGGCGTCGCCCGTACAAAATTTTTCGGCTACGCCATTGGTGCGCATGGCGCGCCATTTGTAATGGTCGCCCGCCAGCCAGATGTCGAAGAGGTTGTCGAAGCGGCGATCCGAAGCGATCTGATCCGACGGCAGGTGGGTGTGGTAGTCGTAGATGGGGAGCGCCGCAGCCGTGCCGTGGTAAAGCTCGCGGGCAGTGGGGGAATGCAGGAGGAAATCTTCGGTGATGTAGGTTTTCACCGGAAAAGAATCTCCCGCAGTTCGGTGGATGGCAAACAAGAAAGTGGGGGGGGGTGCGCGACTGAGAATTTCAGCCAAAGTGGCACGGCTTTTGCGTCCCGCTAAGCCGTGTGCAGTGGAAAAACGGGTTACGCGGAGCGAAAACTCGGTTGCGCAAAGTGGTCACCTCACCGGCTTTCCATCACTCCCGGCACTGCCGGATCGCACTTTTTTCTTTTTGAGCACGGCTTGAATTTTTGCCAAGGGGAGGGTGTTCACGACATCGTCTTTGGTGAGCCAACCTTTGCGAGCGGCTCCGATTCCGAAGACGAGATCTTGGAGGCCGGATGTCGAGTGGGCGTCGGGATTGATCGAGCATTTGACGCCTTTTTCGCGTGCGAGCGGCCACCAGCGCCAGTCCATGTCGAGGCGGCGGGGGTTGGCATTGAGCTCAATGATCGTGCCGGTCTCGGCAGCGGCTTCAATGATCGCGGGAATGTCCACCTGGTAGGACTCGCGGGTGAGCAGAAGCCGCCCCGTGAGGTGGCCGAGCATGGTGACATGCGGATTGCTCATCGCTCGGATGATGCGCCGGGTCATTTCTGCTTCGGTGAGGGTGAACGAGGAATGGACGCTCGCTACCACAAAGTCGAGTCCGGCCAGCACGTCGTCCGAAAAGTCGAGGCTGCCATCCTTGAGGATATCGCACTCGGTTCCCGCGAACAGGTGGAGAGAGTCATCGCTGAGTGAGCGGATTTTCGCGACCTGCGCGGCGAGGCGTTTTTCATCCAGTCCGTGGGCTTGGAATGAGCTTTTGCTGTGGTCGGCAATGCCGAGGTATTCGAGTCCGAGTTCGCGGGCGGCGTCGGCCATTTCTTCGAGCGAGGCGCGCCCGTCGCTTTCTGTGGTGTGATTGTGAAACGTGCCGCGCAGGTTCTGCCACTCGATCAGGCGGGGAAGGGCATGGGCTTCGGCGGCTTCGATTTCTCCGCGATCCTCACGCAACTCGGGAACAACCGGTTCGAGCTCCAGAGCATGGTAGATGTCGTTTTCCTCATGGATCTCAGGCAACGGCTCGCGGAGTTCGCGCCCCTCGGCGGCGCTGAACCGGTATTCGTTGAGCGACCATCCACGGGTGAGGGCGCGGGATCGGATGCGGACATTGTGCTCTTTGCTGCCTGTGAAGTAGGCGAGGGCAAACGGGTATTCGGTGCCCGTGACGACCCGGAGGTCACACTGGATGCCAGACTTGAGGATCACGCTGGACTTCGTCGCGCCGCGCACCAGGACCGACTCGACCAACGGGTGGGTCACAAAAAATTCCGAGACCTCGGCAGGTTGGCGGGTGGAGACGATGAAATCGAGATCGCGGACGATTTCCTTCCTCCGGCGGTAGCTGCCCGCGATTTGGGCCAGGGTGACATCCGGATGTCCGCGGAGGTCATCGAGCAGGCTTTCGGCAAGGCCCGTGATATCGCCGATGCGGAATTCCCCCTGGTGCTTCGCCTGGTGAGCAATCGCCTTGAGGATATTCGCAGCAGTCTTCTCTCCGAATCCCGGCAGCTCTGCCACTTCGCCAGACTCACACGCGCGCTGGAGCTTGGAAATCGAATGCACCTGCAACGCATCCCAAAGCACTTTGATTTTTTTGGCACCCAGGCCTTGGAGGTCAAACAGGCTGAGGATGTCCGGAGGGAACTCCTCCGCAAGCTCCTCGTAATACGGGAGGCGTCCGTCGCGGACGAGGATTGAGATTTTTTCGGCTGTCGCCTTGCCAAGGCCATCGACCGCTTCGAGGCGCTCTTCTTCATTGAGTTTTTCGAGAGGTTCGGAAAGCGTTTCCAGCGCACGGGCGGCATTCGTATAGGCACGCACTTTGAACGGATTCTCGCCTTTGAGTTCCAGAAGGCGGGCAATATTTTCGAGGATGGTAATGATGTCGTCTTTGCTCATGACAGGTAAGTTTTTAGCCGATTCCTCCAGCCGGGCAACCATTTCGCCTCGTTGCGTTCGGGCGGGCTGTTCTGAACGCGCCGGGTGAGGACGGCATCCGCCGAGCGGGCAAATGCGGGAAGCGCAGGCCCTGCGGAGCCCATCCCCTCCAGCACCTGCATGAGCCCCCAGCCCTTGCCACGATACCGCTCCGAGGGACTCGTGCCCTCGCCTTTAAAATTCACATAATCCATCAGCGCATAGTAACCCAGCGGCTCCGCCGCCACCCTTTGGAAGTTTTTTTTGATCCGCTCGCGATCTCCCGCCGGTGCCGCCGCCAGCATTTTTGGCAAAGCGGCCTCAAGGCGCTGTGCCGCATACTGGGCCTGAAGCGGAACGGAATCCGCCAGCAAGGCACGCAAGACCGTGAGGCGGGAGCCTTTGGAATCCGTCAAAAACGCCGCTCGCGAATTCCACGGGCAGGCACCGAGCATCCAATCCGGCACCGGCTTTCCCCTGGCCTTGAGAAACCGAGCCAAGCCCGGAAAGCTTTCCTCGAAAGGTCCCTTTCGGCCTGCCGGATACCAGATAAAATGCCCAATCCCGAGCGATGCAAAATCCTCCCCTGCGTTCCATGACGTGAGGCCCGAGATGGTTCCAGCGCATTCGTTTTGCCAGATCCGCCCTCCGATTTCATTCGCCTGCCGATCCGACATCGCGGCGGCATGGAGGCAGGTCGCAGCAAGCAGGACAAATACTCTCAGAATGTGAAGGTGCATGGCCCCTAATGTGTCCGTCCTCATGCAATCCGCAAAACATTTTCGTTCCCGTGAGCGTCCGAAGATATGTCTGGCCTTTGGACAGGCACCCGCACCAGAATACCGCCGCACTTCTCCTCATCATGAATCCTTCCGAAAATCCCATCACCATCCGCGACATCGACATCCCATTTTCCCGCATGGTCGTGATCCTTCTCAAGCTGATGCTGGCGTCGATTCCGGCTCTGATTCTCTTCTACATCATTGTCGCGATCATTACCGTCATCACAATGGCGGTCTTTGGCGGAGGCGTCGCGCTCCTCGGCGGATTGCTGAGACCCTGATCCCGTGAAAACGCTCTGGCGAACGGTCGGAGTCCTTTTGCTCGTTTGGGGGCT
>JBBQRY010000205.1:0-4394 GCA_038214335.1 Chthoniobacterales bacterium | reverse complement strand
GCCCATGGCCAACGAGCGTCCGCCGGCCTTGCGGGTGGCTTCTTTGTCAAATTCCGAGCCAAGGCATTTGAGCGGATTCGTGAGATCTTTGTTGGGAATCGCCTGGGAGGATGCGTTGCACTCGGCGGATTTCGATAGCTCGCCGAGCGATTGCGAGAGCTGCTGGGCTCCACGTTTTTGGGCGGCGGCGGATTCCGTCGCGAGCATGGCGGAGACCGCTTCGCCGCGCCGGAGGGCTGAGGTTCCTTGCGGCGACTTTTCCAGCTCTTTCGCACGCTTTTCCGCTTCGCGTGCGGCGGCCTCGAAATTTTGATTTCGCAGTGCGGCACTCAGCGCACTGAGTCCTTCGACGGATTCCAATGCTTCGGCGATGGCGGCGGATTGCGGCGCGAGGCTGGCGGCGGAGATCGATTCGCTGAGCGAGTTCATCTTTTCCTCGATCTGATTCATGGCAAGCATGGCATCCATCGGGTCCTCTGCCTTCATTGCCTCGCGCAGGTTTGCGGCCTCGGCGAACAGCTTTTGAAGTTCCGGATCTTCCGTCGTTTTCACGAACTCTTCCCAATCCGCCAGCACCTCTTCCGCTGCCGCAACGCGCTCCGTTTTCGCGGCCTCGGACGCCGCCTCCGCAGCCTGCGCGGTCGTCAAACGGAGGGAAACCATCCAGACCGCCGCCACGCTGAGCACGAAAGCCAGCGCCAAAGGAACCACGTGGGTCCCGGCGATTTTCCATGGCCACACCCGCCCGTTCAGCGAGGATCGTGCTTGCGCCAGAGCGGCCTCCCGCCACTCCGGGGCATCTTCCGGAAATTCCGATAGCGCCAAAAAATCATCCGGCAGCCCGAGCACGTGATCCGTCCGCAGCGACAGATCCCGCAGACTTGGCTTCTGAAAAAACCGTGCGGTCAACACAAGGGCCGCCAGCACCCAGACCGAAGCCATCGCCCACAAGAAAATTGCCAGCCCACGCGAAGAAAATGGCAAAGCAAGCACCGTCGCCAACAGCAGCGCCATCAGGACCGCCACCGCACGGAACACGAAAACCGACAGCCTCAACACTCGCTCCCCCGCCCTCCGCCGAGCCATCCAAGCAGGGAGAAGTTCGGAATCGTGATTCATGGAGCCTTGGCAGTAACGAAGTCTCCTCCTGCGGTCAAGACGAATGCCTCGATTTGACGGGGAGTAGGGCGGGGGCGCCCCACCTCCGACCGCCTTCGGCGGAGGAGCCATGTGAGCCTTTTTCCGCAAACCGGGCTTCGTAGTTCACGGCGTTGGCGAGTTGGCTCAGGTATTCGCTGCGAGGGATACTGATGGCTCCGAAGGTTTCGAGGTGGGGGGTGACCCATTGGATGTCGAGCAGGTGGAATCCGCCCTTTTGAAGGATGTCGACCAAGGCGCAGAGGGCGAGTTTGGAAGCGTCGGTGATGCGGTGGAACATCGATTCTCCGAAAAAGGCCGCGCCGATGCGCACGCCGTAGAGCCCGCCAGCCAGCTTTCCTTCGCACCAGATTTCGACCGAGTGGGCATGGCCTTCGCGATGAAGCGCGAGGTAGCTTTGGAAAATCGTCTCGTCGATCCACGTCTCATCCCGCTCCGCGCAGGCAAGCATCACGTCTGCAAAGCCTGTGTCGATGCGCAGTTCCCATGGGCGGGACTTCCCTGCGCGGCGTGTGCCGTGTGGGATGTGGAAAGCCGTCAGCGGAAGAATCCCCCGCGGATCCGGTGAGAAAACGCGGAGTCCCTCGGGGCCGGCCATGGGGAACATTCCCTGGCGATAAAGTTCGAGCAGGGTTTCCGTTGGAATCCTGTTTGCCATAACCGAACAAATCACTATTCTCTGCCGGATGAAAGGCATCTTCCTTTTCTTTACTCTCGTTCTATTGCTCACCTTTGGCGCCTGTTCGGCGACCGAAGACGGGGCCACCGCCGTCGGACAAAAATTCCAAGACGGGATCCAGGGCCGCGGTCAAATCGTCCCGGACCACGCCACCAGCGACTCGTTCGGACCCGACTACCGTTGAGCTTCCAAAAAGCACGAGGCACCGCAGACATGAGCGACAACAACCCACCGGACGAAAAAATCCTGATTCTTGATTTCGGATCGCAATACACGCAGGTGATTGCACGCCGCGTGCGCGAGTGCCACGTATATTCCGAGATCGTTCCTTTCCACACGCGCGCTTCCGCGATTCGCGCGCTGCAGCCGTCGGGGATCATTCTCTCCGGAGGCCCTGCCAGCGTCTATGCCACCAAGGCCCCGCAGGTGGACCGCAAAATTTATTCTCTGGGCATTCCTGTGCTCGGGATTTGCTACGGCATGCAGTTGATTGCGCATGGATTGGGCGGCAAGGTCGAGCGCTCGGCGCGGCGGGAATACGGACCTGGCAAGCTGCATGGCGATGCAAAATGTGCGCTCTTCCACAAGCTGCCCCGCGAGCTGGATGTTTGGAACAGCCACGGCGACAAGATCACGCGTCTGCCAGAGGGCTTCCGCGCGCTCGGACGCACGGAGAACTCCGACCACGCCGTCATTGGCGACACGAAAAGAAATATCTACGGACTGCAGTTCCATCCGGAAGTCGTCCACACCCCGCGCGGACATGAAATCCTTGCCAATTTTGTCCACCGCATCTGCGGCTGCAAATCCTCATGGACGATGGAATCCTTCATTGACCGGACCTGTCGGGAAATCCGCGAGCAGGTCGGTGATGGACAGGTGATCCTTGGGCTGAGCGGCGGGGTGGATTCCTCGGTCGCGGCGGCGCTTCTCCACAAAGCCATCGGCGATCGGCTGACCTGTATTTTTGTCAACAACGGACTCCTGCGCAAAGACGAGGCCGCCGCCGTCGAAAAGCTTTTCGCCGGGGAGTTCCGCATCCGGATGCGCACAGTCGATGCCTCGAAGCGGTTTCTCACCAAGCTCAAAGGTGTCACCGATCCCGAGCGGAAACGCAAAATCATTGGTAACGAATTTATCAAGGTTTTTGAGGCCGCCGCACGGGATCTGAAAAAGAACGCGCCCGGCAGCTACCGGTTCTTGGCCCAAGGCACCCTTTACCCGGATGTCATCGAGAGCGTATCCATCTCAGGAAATCCCGCCTCCCTCATCAAGAGCCATCACAACGTCGGAGGACTCCCCGAACGTATGAAATTCGAGCTCGTCGAGCCGCTGCGACAGCTTTTTAAGGACGAAGTGCGCCGGGTAGGAGCTGAGCTCGGGCTCTCAAAGGAAATCGTGCAACGTCAGCCGTTTCCGGGGCCGGGCCTCGCCGTGCGGATCCTTGGCGACATCACGGACGAACGCCTGCGCATTGTGCGCGACGCCGATGCCATCGTCATCGAGGAAATGAAATCCTCCGGCTGGTATTACAAAGTATGGCAGTCTTTCGCAGTCCTTCTGCCGGTCCGCTCTGTGGGAGTGATGGGCGACGAGCGCACTTACGACTACACCATCGCGCTGCGCATTGTGCAGAGTCATGATGGCATGACCGCCGACTGGGTGCGCCTGCCGCATGAGCTTCTCGGGCGCATCTCCGCCCGCGTGATCAATGAGGTCAAGGGCGTCAACCGGGTTTGTTACGATGTCTCGAGCAAGCCCCCCGCAACGATTGAATGGGAGTAACCACCATGACCCCGCGTGCCGCCATTTATCCCGGCAGCTTCGATCCCGTCACCTTCGGACACCTCGACGTCATCGCCCGGGCTTCTCATTTGTTTGAATCCGTCATCGTCGCCGTAGCCACCGGAGAAGGAAAACATCCGCTTTTCTCGGTCGCCGACCGCATCGAAATGCTACGCGAAAGCACCGCAGACCATTCCGGCGTCGAGGTGGTCGCACTCAATGGCCTGCTGGTCGATTTTGCACGGAAACGCGACGTGTTCACGGTCATTCGCGGACTCCGTGCCGTATCCGATTTCGAATTCGAGTTCCAAATGGCACTCATGAACCGCAAACTCGAAGCGCGGCTCGAAACGGTCTTTCTCACTCCGAAAGAAGACTACACCTACCTCAGTTCCAGAATTGTCAAAGAAGTCGCCCGCCTCGGCGGGGACGTGAGCCCGTTCGTCCCGGAACCCGCCGTGCGCATGCTCAAAGACATTTTGTCGATTTCCTGACCCTGCACGCTCAAGGTGGCCGGGGACGGCCACCCTCCGGCCCTCGCTCCGCTCGGGAAAACGCCCTTCCGCCGAAGGTGGCCGGAGGTGGGGTGCCCTCGCCCTACTCCTCATCAGGCTTGGCTCTCCGCACCCAGTCTGCCCTCCGCACCATCCTCAAGGTGGCCGAGGGCGGCCACCCTCCGGGGGGGGGGGCGCCGGGCGGCGGAGGCCGGGACCCCCCACCCCGCCGCCGCGGGGGGCCCGCGCCCCGCACCCCACCCAGCACGCGGGGAAAC
>JBBQRY010000204.1:0-4405 GCA_038214335.1 Chthoniobacterales bacterium | reverse complement strand
CTTGGTTTTTCCAGAAGGCACACGCACCCTGCACCGTCCGCTGAACCGCTTCAAATCGGGATTTGCGTTAGTTGCCAAGCTGGCGGGTGCCCCGGTGCAGACGCTTTGCATCGAATACAGCGGACGTCATCTCGCGAAGGGGGCTTCGTTATTTTCTCCCTTGAGCGAGCCCATGCGGTTCACTTTGCGCGTTGGTCCGCGCTTCGAGATCACCGCCGACGAATCCCCTGTGGACTTCAGCCGACGCATCGAAACCTGCCTCCGCCGGGAATTGGAGCAGCCTGCCGCGTGAAGGATTCCAGCCTCGTTCTCCTTCCGAGCTACAACAGTGGGGATCATCTTCCGCGCACGATGCTCGCCGCCCGCAAATTTTGCGACACGGTCTGGACCGTGATCGACGGCAGCACGGACTCCAGTGAATCTGCCGCCCGCGCGCTGGGGACCGACGGATTCCGTGTGTTGTCGCTTGCTGAGAACTCCGGCAAAGGTGCGGCAGTGTTGGCGGGACTTCGCGAGGCCCGGAGTGCTGGGTTCTCACGGGTGCTCGTAATGGATGCCGATGGCCAACATGCCGCCAAATCGATTCCGGAATTTCTCCGCGCGGGCGTCGAGTATCCAAACCACCTCATCGCCGGGGTCCCGATCTTCGGGCCGGATGCGCCCCCTGAACGGGTGAAAGGCCGCCGGATCGGCAACTTTTTGCATCCGTCGAGACCCTCGGTCGCGGTGCGAAGGACTCGCTTTTCGGGTTTCGTCTCTACCCCCTGCAGCCGACACTGGAAATCCTTGAGTCCGCCCCCTCAGCTCTGCGGTTCGGATTCGACACCGTGCTCGCGGTCCGTCTCGCATGGGCAGGAATCCGCACCATCAACCTCCCGGTGCCCGTGCGGTATCCGCCTCGCTCCGAAGGCGGCGTGACACATTTTCGCTACCTGCGCGACAACACGCTGCTGGCCCTCATTCATGCCGGGCTTTGCCTGCGTTTGCCATGGCATCTTCGTGCCTTGCGATGAGAATCGCTTCCACAAAAAGCCCGCCGGGCCAAGCGGCGGGGACTCTGCGCCTCCGAAAGCTCCGCAATTTTATCCGCCTCTCATTGCAACATGCGATTGACATCTCCCCATCATGTCCATAAACACTGAAACTCCATGAAGCTAGCGGTCACCAAAGAAGCCCTCCTCGAAGGTTTGCAGCGCATCCAAAACGTTGTCAGCACAAGAGCCACACTCCCTGTCCTATCCAATGCCCTTTTGGAGGCGACGGAGACAGGGCTCCGGCTCACAACCACGGATTTGGAAGTAGGAGTTCGATGCAGCATTGTCGCCAATGTTGAACGCACGGGTGCGACCACGCTCCCTGCCCGACGCCTTGCGGCCATTGTGCGCGAACTTCCCAGCTCGGAAATCATTCTCGAAATCGATTCGAAAAATATTGCCACGATCCGCTGCGGTTCCAGCTTTTTCAAAATTTACGGCCTTCCCCAGGAAGAGTTCCCAAATTTTCCAACCTTCGGCGAACCGAAATCCTTCACGCTCAAACAGAGCGAGCTGAAGGACGGTCTGCGCAAGACCAGCTACGCGATTTCCTCCGACGAGACCCGCTACGTGCTCAATGGGATTTTGTTTTCGCTCGTGGATAACAAGCTCACGCTCGTCGCGACCGACGGACGCCGCTTGGCACTTTTCGACAGCGACATGGAATTCCCCAAGAGCCACGAACGGGATTTTATTCTGCCCACCAAGGCCGTCACCGAGCTTCAGCGGCTCCTTGGCGACGAGGGCGAGGTCGTGATTTCCACATCCGAAAATCTGGTTTCTTTCGAGCTCAACGGGGCGCTTCTGGCCTCCAAACTCGTCGAAGGCAATTACCCGAACTACCGGCAGGTCATTCCCGGCGAAGCCAAAGAGCGGATCACGCTCGAACGCGAGGCCCTTCTGAATTGTGTGCGCCGCGTCTCCTTGCTCAGCAGCGACAAGACCAGCTCAGTGCGGCTCAATTTCACCAAGAACAACATGGACATCACCGCCAACACGCCGGATGTCGGCGAGGCGAAGGAATCCATGGCGATCAACTACCGCGGCAAGGACATGTCGATTGCCTTCAATCCGGAATTTCTCATGGACCCGCTGCGGAATCTTCCCAATGACGAGGTCTTCTTGGAATTGATCGACGAGATGAGCCCCGGCGTATTGAAAATCCAATCGCCGTTCCTCTACGTGATCATGCCGATGCGGGTCTCTCAGTGAGCCAAGTGCTCTGGGGAATTGACCTCGGCGGCACAAAAATCGAGGGGGCCATCCTAGACCGCGACCGTCCAGATGCGGCGCTTCACCGTATGCGCCGCGAGACCGGTGCCGCGAATGGCTACGACCACATTCTCAGCCAAATCGTCGGAGTCGTCCGCGACCTCGAAGCCGCTTCCGGCCTCTCGGCACCCCCCGTCCTTGGCATCGGCACTCCCGGTGCCATCGAACCCGCCACCGGTGCGATCAAAAACTCGAATACCACGTGTCTCAACAGCCGTCCGCTCCGGGATGACCTGACCCGTATTCTAAAACGCGAGTTGCGCATGGCGAACGATGCCAACTGCTTTGCACTCGCCGAAGCCACGCTCGGTGCTGGTGCCGGGTTGCCAGTCGTCATGGGACTCATCCTTGGCACGGGAGTGGGAGGCGGGGTCGTCATCCATGGGAAAGTGCTCAACGGACTCCAAGGCATTGGCGGCGAGTGGGGGCACAACCCGCTCTGCGGCGAATCTCATCCCTGCTACTGTGGACGCCTCGGCTGCATTGAAACCGTGCTTGCCGGCCCTTCGCTCGAGCGGTTTTATCGGGAATCCGGCGGAGCATCCATCCGCTTGCCCGAAATCGCCCGCCTTGCCCGCACGGGAGAACCCCAAGCCGTGGCCACCCTCGAACGTCTCCGCGACAAATTCGGTGAAGCCATTGCGGCGATCATCAATATCCTTGATCCCGATGCCGTCGTCATTGGCGGCGGTGTTGGCAACATCGATCTCCTCTACGCCGCAGAAACCCGCGAAGCCGTGCGTCGGTTCGTGTTCAATCCCACCCTCGACACCAAAATCCTCCGTCCGAAACTCGGCGACAGCGCCGGCGTCTTCGGAGCCGCGCTGCTCACCGCATGAAGTCCCGCGTTCCGGTCTCCGTCCCGCCGACCGCCCTCCAGTCCCCGTTTGCCGCCCTCGAAATGAGCGGACTCCCCCCGGGCCCTCCCGAGCAGCCTCCCGCGACAACCCCAGTCCGCAAACCCGGACGCGTCGTTCTCCGAAAGGAAACCTCCCACCGCAGCGGCAAACCCGTCATCGTCGTGTCCGGATTTGCCGACCATCACTCTCTGGAAGAAATCGATATCCTCGCCCGCGATGCCCGCAAAGCCCTCGGCTGCGGCGGCACCACCCGCGACCGCGAAATCGAACTCCAAGGCAACCAGCCCGACGCGATTCGAAAATTTTTTCAAAGTCGAAATTTCCAAGTAGCCGGGGTCTCGTAGCCAGCTCCGCCTAAAGAATCAGGCCGGCATCTCGTTTGAAGGTGCAATGGCGACGAGCTGCATTCAAAGCACCTCTGTTTTTATAGACAATCTTCGACGGACTTTCCCTATCGCTCAAGCGGATTGATAAACCTCCGCGCCTTTTTTGATGAACTCCTGCGACTTCTCTTCCATCCCCTGTTTGAGTGCCGCCTCCTCCGCGAGGCCCTGCTCAGCCGCATACTTGCGCACGTCTTCGGTGATTTTCATCGAGCAGAAGTGCGGGCCGCACATGGAGCAGAAGTGGGCGGATTTCGCGCCTTCCTGCGGCAGGGTTTCGTCGTGGAAGGCGTGGGCTGTTTCAGGGTCGAGCGAGAGGTTGAACTGGTCCTCCCAGCGAAACTCGAACCGGGCTTTGCTGAGCGCGTTGTCGCGGTATTGAGCGCCGGGATGTCCTTTGGCAAGGTCGGCGGCATGGGCCGCAATTTTGTAGGTTATGACCCCGTCCTTCACGTCCTTCTTGTTCGGCAGTCCGAGGTGTTCTTTGGGAGTGACGTAGCAGAGCATCGCGCAGCCATACCAGCCAATCAAGGCCGCCCCGATGCCGCTGGTGATGTGGTCGTAACCGGGCGCGATGTCGGTCGTGAGCGGTCCGAGCGTATAGAACGGCGCTTCGTGACACCATTCGAGTTGGCGGATCATATTTTCTTCGATCATGTGGAGCGGAACATGTCCGGGGCCTTCATTCATCACTTGGACATGCTTGTCCCATGCCCGGCGGGTGAGATCGCCCTGAACTTCGAGTTCGCCGAATTGTGCAGGATCGTTAGCATCCGCGATGGAACCCGGACGGAGTCCGTCTCCGATACTGAAGGACACATCATAAGCGGCGCAGATGTCGCAGATGTCATCCCAG
>JBBQRY010000203.1:0-4408 GCA_038214335.1 Chthoniobacterales bacterium | reverse complement strand
TGCCGGCGTGCTTTCGCTCATGGACGCAGGCGTTCCGCTCAAGCGACCAGTCGCCGGAATTTCCGTCGGCCTTGTCACGGAATACGAAGGCGAGACCCTCAAGCGCTACACCACGCTCACCGACATCATCGGCAGCGAGGACCACTTCGGCGATATGGATTTCAAACTCTGCGGCACCGAAGTCGGCGTCACCGGATACCAGCTCGACCTCAAACTTCCGGGCGTCTCCCATGAGATCATGGGCGAAGCTGTTCGCGAAGCCACCGAGGCCCGCACCAAAATCCTCGCCGTCATGGCCGGCATCCTTGCCGCACCACGCACCGAAATGAGCCCGTATGCTCCGCGCATCGAAACGATCCGCGTGAACCCCGATAAGATCGGCCTCATCATCGGACCCGGCGGAAAAACCATCAAGGGAATCGTTGCCGAGACTGGCGCCGAGATCAACATCGAGGACGACGGATCGGTTCACATTTACTCCAACAACGGCGACAGCCTCCAGCGTGCGAAGGAAATCATCCTTGGCATGACGAAGGAAATCGGCGTCGGCGAGATCTACCAAGGCACGGTGGTCTCGATCAAAGAATTCGGCGCCTTCGTCGAAGTGCTTCCCGGGAAAGATGGACTCGTCCACATTTCCGAGCTCGCGGATTTCCGCGTGAACAAGGTCGAGGACGTCGTGAAAAATGGCGATTCGGTCTGGGTGAAGTGCATCGGCGTCGATGACAAGGGACGCATCAAACTGAGCCGCAAAGCCGCGATGAAAGATCGCGACGAGGCGGCCTCCGCCTAGGTTTCCCTCCCGCTAAAAGGAAGCCCGGCATCCGCAAGGAGGCCGGGCTTTTTTTGTGACCTGTCACGAAAACGCTTTGCGCAGGTGGCTGGGAAGGATGTCGAGTTGTTCGCGGTATTTGGCCACCGTGCGGCGGGCGACAGAGAGGCCGCTTTCGGCAAGGAGGTCCATCATGTCCTGGTCGCTGTGCGGGTGCCTCGGCGGCTCGTCTCGCACAAGCGCCTGGATGGCTTGGCGCACGCTCTCGTTGCTCACTGCCTCGCCTTCGCTGTTCGTATAGCCGTGGGTAAAAAAGTATTTGATCTCAAAGATCCCATGCGGAGTGGCGATGTATTTTCCCGAGGCCGCGCGACTGACTGTCGTCTCATGCACGCCCACGGCATCCGCGACCTGGCTCATCGTCATCGGACGCAACTGCGAGGGGCCATGGTCCAGGAAATCCCTCTGCCGCACGACAATTTCTGTTCCGATATTCATCAGGGTCTGCTGCCGTTGCTGCAGGCTGCGAATGAAAAACTTTCCGGTTTTGATTTTGTCGCGCAGATACCCGCGCACTTCTTTGGAGGAATCCGAAAGCATGTCCTTGTAGTCGTCGGAAATCCGGAGCGCCGGAATATCGTCGCTGCTCAAGCGCACGATGTAATCCTCGCCATCCTTCTCGATCAGGATCTCGGGAGTCACCACGTGGTCGGGTTCTGAGGAGAACGCCCGGCCGGGACGCGGATCCAGTTTTGCAATTTCCGCCGCCCCTTGCTGAACCTCACCCAGCGTCACGCCCAATGCGGCAGCAATCTCCGGAAGCTTGCGGCGTCCGAGATCGGCCAGATGCGTGCGGACGATGCGGGCGGCCACCGACACGCCCCTTTCGCTGCGTTCGAGTTGCAGCAGAAGACACTCGCCCAGATTCCGCGCCGCAATGCCAGGCGGGTCAAAAGCCTGAACCCGATTCAAAACTTCCTCCACCTCCAGCGGGGTCGTCTCTGTGGCATACGCGACATCCTCGACATCCACCCGAAAATACCCCTGCTCATCGAGATTGCCGATGATCTCGACCGCCATCCGCGCCTCCTCTTTTGGCCATGAGGCAGTCAGAAGTTGCTCCAGAAGAAACTCCTGCAATGTGCGCTCGCGGGTTTGGGAATCAAAAAAATGCTGCCTTCTCTCCAATGCCTCCCGGCTCCATGGCTCGGCCACCGCCTTCTGTGCGAAGTATTCTGTCCACTGGTCCTCGATCTCGCTCTTTCTCGCGCCTTCGGTGGGGTCCGGCTTGTCGGGAATGATCTCCTCCAGCACCGGATTTTCTCGCAGCTCGGTATTGATCAACTCCCGCAGCTCCATGAGCGGAGCATGGAGGATGTGCAGGCTCTGCTGCATTTGAGGCACCATTGTCTGGTGTTGTGCCATCCCCGCCACTTGTTCCATTCCGGCCATGAGAACCAGAATTAGGCATGATTTCTGCTACCGCAAGCAATAATCGTGCCCGGGCAGTTTGGCGGGGCTTTTTGCCTAGCAACATTGCCCATGGTCGTGGCAACAGCTCGATTCACGCAAAACGTCAGTAATAAAGGTTCCCCCAACTTTAAAATCACAAAAATATCAGGCTCATTCCCGAACGGCATTGCACCCACTCGCCTCTTCTTGCGTCACTTGAGTTTCGCGACAGCAAGGTGGATGCCCTCCGGAACAAATTTTCCCCGAAGCTGGCTGCGATCCAGGCCCGGATTGCACGCGCCAAGGTCAGCGTGCAGAGGCAGCAGGATCAAGCCCGAAACGCGACAATGCAGAGCGCCATCTCGGTCGGGTCCGCCATTCTTGGGGCATTTCTCGGACGCAAGATGCTGAGCACCTCCACACTTAACCGGGCCGGAACCGCCGCCCGCGGGGCCAGCCGCGCCATGCGCGAAGGGGCGGATGTCACGCAGGCCAAGGAATCCGTCGCCAGCCTGGAATCCGAACAGGCTCGTTTGGAGGAGGCATTCGCATCAGAATCCGCCGCCCTCATCGGCAGCCTTGCGGAACCTGACATCAAAACGCTCGCGGTGAAGCCCAAACGCGGTGGAGTCACCGTCGAGATTTTCGGATTGGGATGGGTGTGAGCCAGTGCCTGAATTCCCCGCTCGCGCTTCCCCGGCGGGTCTGCTAGTTTTCCCGGATGAACTACGCATTTTTGGGTGCGGGAAAAATGGCCACGGCCATCATCCGCGGCATGTTGAGAGCCGGTGTCTGCACGGCGTCAGACATCACAGTGGCTTGCCCGGAGAAGGTGCTGCTTGAAGTGCTGCGGGATTCCACGGGCGTGAAAATCGCAGCCGACAATGCTTCGGCGGTTGCCGATGCGGAGGTGGTCGTCCTTTGTGTGAAGCCGAATGATGTCGCAGCCGCCCTTGCCGAGGCCGGGGACGTCATGGCCGGGAAACTTCTTCTCTCGATTGCAGCCGGACAAAAAATTGCGTTTCTGGAATCCTGCGCCTCACAAGCCCGGGTGATCCGCGCCATGCCGAACACCGCCGCCATGGTAGGGTGTTCGCCCACGGCCTTCGCCTGCGGAGCCTCGGTGACGGACGCCGACCGCGAGGTTGCCAATAAAGTTTTTTCCGGCATCGGCAGCGTGCATCCGGTCGCAGAAGGACTTCTCGATGCGGTCACGGGCCTGAGCGGAAGCGGTCCGGCGTATGTGTGCCTGATGATCGAAGCGCTCTCGGATGGCGGCGTGGCTTGCGGACTTCCGCGCACACTGGCCACCGAGCTAGCCGTCGCGACCGTGCGCGGCACCGCCGAAATGGTGCAGGCCACGTCCGAGCATCCCGCCACACTTCGCGAAATGGTCACGAGCCCCGGTGGCACGACGATTGCCGGACTCCACGTCCTAGAGACCCGGGCCGTGCGCGGTGCCTTTATGGAAGCCGTGCGCGCGGCCACCGCCCGTTCTTGCGAGCTTTCGGCATCATGAAACGGCTTGGGCACTGGATGGCTGTTGGCATGGCGGCACTGCTATTCGCAAGCAGCGCTCGGACGGCGACCGTCTCGCCGGACGCCCCCGCTGCAAAGCTCTTTGTTCCGGAAATCGCGAAAGAGGCGGCGGAGGAGGGCAATCGCGCCTTTCTTCGGAAGGACTTCGCGGGGGCCCGCAAAGCCTACAAGCGTGTGCTGGAGCTAGTCCCCGACAGCACATTGGCACTTGTGAATCTCGGCGTCGTGGAGTTCACCGAGGGACATCCCGAAGAGGCCGAAAAGCTGCTCAAAAAGGCTGTGGCGCTGCGACTGGAAAACCCGGCAGCATGGCTCACGCTCGGAATCATTTACATGGATCGCGAAGAGTTCGACGCCGCGCTGGCCGCTCTCTCGCAGGCCGTCCTGCAGGATCCCCGCAACCCCCGCGCCCGAAATTTTCTGGGTGTGGTCATTGGCCGGAAGGGGTGGTTGGATGGCGCACAATCCGAACTCCGCCGTGCGGTCGAACTCGATCCCTCGTATTCGGATGCTCACTACAATTTGGCAGTTTTTTATCTGGAGGAAAAGCCGCCCGCGGTGGAGTTGGCTCGACGACATTATTTCCGAGCCATTGAGCTGGGAGCGGAAAAAGACCCGGCGATTGAGAAAGTGCTTAAAACTCCT
>JBBQRY010000202.1:0-4445 GCA_038214335.1 Chthoniobacterales bacterium | reverse complement strand
AGGTAGGCCCCCACGGAATCCGCAATCTCTCGCATCCGGGCAAAATCAATCGTGCGCGGATAAGCAGAGGCGCCGGCAGTGATCATTTTTGGATGCACGGCCGTGGCCTGCTTCTGGAGCGCATCGTAGTCGATCATTTCCGTCTCCTGGCTCACGCCGTAGTGGCTGACCTCATACAACCGTCCGGAAAAATTGGCTTTGTGGCCATGGGTGAGGTGTCCGCCGTGCGCCAAATCCATGGTGAGGATTTTGTCGCCGGGCTGGAGCACGCTGAAATAAACCGCCATGTTGGCTTGGCTTCCACTGTGCGCTTGGACGTTCGCATGCTCGGCTCCAAACAATTTTTTAGCACGTTCAATGGCGAGAGCCTCGACGACATCCACAAACTCACAGCCTCCATACCAACGGCGTCCGGGATAGCCCTCGGCGTATTTGTTGGTGAGGCAGGATCCCTGAGCCTCCATGACGGCTTGACTCGTGAAATTTTCCGAGGCAATCAGCTCGATGTGCTCGAATTGCCGCTCGTGCTCGGAAGCGATGGCTTTGGCAATTTCGGGATCAGCAACAGATAGGGCGGTGGATTCTGTGGGTTCGGTCATGGTGGAAGAGTTGATGTTTTTGAGAATTTTCGGAAGCGCGGCCAGCAGGGTCTCGCGACATTTTTCATAGACAGAGCGGCCTTGGCCGATGGGATCCGGCACATCCGGGCTCCCCGGTTCATGCGCACGGAGCAGGGCAACTTTGTCAATAAATTCGGGATAGAGCAGATCGATGAGATGCCGGTGAGCGTCCGTCATCACGAAAACATGGGTCGCACGCTCAAGCATCGCCCCCGTGAGTGGCTTGCTGCGGAGCTTGGAAATATCCACCTCCCTCTCCGAAAGCACCCGCACAGCATCTGTGCTCGGGGGCTGGCCATTGGGAGCACTGAGGCCAGCGGACTCGACAGTAATCCCCTTCAAACCGGAGGTCATCTTGCGGAACAACCCTTCGGCCATCGGACTCCGACAAATGTTGCCGGTGCAAACAAACAAAACATGGCGGCGTAATTCGCTCATCGTGGAAACCGCACACAGTAAAGCCCCCGCGCCTCAAGTCAACCGCATCCCGCAAAATCCGTTCGCAAAGGGCGCATCTCCGAAAAGTGCAAACAGGGAGAACAGGCGTCTGCCTGTTTGGTGACTGGCTATTGTCTGCGGAGTCTCCACTCCCCACAGGCAGGACGCCTATGCTCCCTGACCTTCCATCGCCGATTGCACTTTTCAGAGATGCGCCCGTTCGCAAAAACCCTGAAAAATCACAGCATTGCAAAGGGGCGGGGGGATTCCGTAGGCTGCAACGTCATGAACAAGAACCTGACGCGCACGGAAGATCCCGTTGGCCGGGGGCGCCGTGCCGAGCTGCTGCAACATGGGGGAGTCGTCTTGTGGCTGACCGGACTTTCTGGATCTGGCAAATCCACCCTTGCCGTGCAGGCGCAGGAACGGCTTCATCTGCGCGGCATGGCGGCCTTTATTCTCGATGGGGACAACCTCCGGCACGGACTGTGCTCGAATTTATCTTTCTCTCCGGATGATCGCTCGGAAAATATCCGCCGCGTCGGAGAGGTGGCCAAGCTCATGGCGGATGCGGGATTGGTGGTGATTTGCTCGCTCATTTCCCCGTATCAGGCGGACCGTCAACGCGTGCGCGAAACCTGCCAGCGCGACGGCATTCCCTTTGCAGAAGTTTTCGTCAACACCCCCCTCGCCGTCTGCGAGGCCCGCGATCCGCGCGGACTCTACGCCAAAGCCCGCTCGGGAGAAATTCGTGAGTTCACCGGCATCAGCGCTCCCTATGAGGTGCCGGAATCCCCGGAACTGGAACTGCATACCGAAGAAATGTCGGCCAAAGAATGCCTTGAAGCTCTCATGGAGCTCGCCCTGCGCCTTGCCAAAAGCTACCCCAGCCACCACCACGCTGGCGCGGGCTTTGGGATTTGATCTGCCAAAAGCGGCGGTTCAATTTCCGGCATTCGTCGGAACGTAATGGGCCACAAACGTGCGGCGGAAATCCTCGAAGGTTCCGGCCAAGATGTGTTCGCGGGCGCGGGCGGTGAGTTGAAGGTAAAAATGAAGATTGTGGGTGGTGAGGAGGCGCATCCCGAGGATTTCGCCCGCTTTGACGAGATGCCGAAGGTAGGCACGGGAGAAGGTCCGGCAGGTCGGGCAGGTGCAGCCCTCTTCCAGCGGACCCGGATCGGTCGCGAAGCCCGCATTTTTGAGGTTCAGTGTGCCGCGTGCCGTAAAGGCGGTTCCATTGCGGGCCAGTCGGGTCGGAAGCACACAGTCAAACAGATCGACCCCACGGGCAATCATCTCCAAGATCTGGGGCGGCGTCCCAAGCCCCATGGCGTAACGCGCTTTGTCCTCCGGCAAATATGGAACCGCGCTCTCAATCGCCCGGAACATTTCCTCCTCCGGCTCCCCAACACTCACCCCGCCAATCGCGTATCCGTCAAATCCAATGTCCACCAAAGCCCGCGCACTTTTTTCCCGGAGGTCCGGATACCCTGAACCTTGCGTGATGCCAAAGACCAGCGGACGGAACTCCTCCGGCTGCTGCGCCCACCAGTCCTTGCACCGCTGTGCCCATGCAATGGTCAGCTCCAGACTCGCCGCCGCCGCCTCATGGGAACACGGATGCGGCGGGCAATCGTCAAACGCCATCACAATATCCGACCCCAGATCCCGCTGGATTTCCATCGACCTCTCGGGGCCAATGAACGTCGGCGAGCCATCCAAATGATTCTGAAAATGGACGCCATCGGGCGTGATCTTCCGCAGCTTGGCGAGCGAAAAAACCTGAAATCCTCCACTGTCGGTCAGGATCGGACGGTCCCATGCCATGAACTGGTGCAGCCCCCCAAGCCCGGCAATCAGCTTCTCGCCCGGACGCACATGCAGGTGGTAGGTATTGCCAAGAATGATCTGCGCATCGAGCGCTCGCAGTTCATCCGGAGCCATCGCCTTCACGGTCGCCTGCGTGCCCACCGGCATGAAAACAGGAGTGCGAATCCGGCCCCGCCGGGTCTCCAAAACTCCAGCCCGTGCCTTGCCACAAGATGAGATCAGCGAAAAGTTCATGCCGAAAAACCTAGCGGATTACTACCCGCCGAGGAGAGAAAATTATCCTCGACCCCCTTGCGGCCCCATGGGCCGACGAGATTTCGAAGCTGCGGGAATCCGACACCAACTCCAGATCTACGAAAGACCTCTAGCCCGGGAGTTCCTTGACGAAAGTTCCCTCTCAGAAAAATCCGAAATTCGGACACTCCTTGCTTGCCGGATACGAATCTGTCGGGTATCAATATTCCTCGTTTTGCCCTGTGGTGTAATGGTAACACAGTGCCCTTTGGAGGCATTATTCATGGTTCGAGTCCATGCGGGGCAGCCACTTGTTGATTATCAACAAGATGCGCTGTTAATGGCCGCCAGAAATGGCAAAGTCAGAACACTTGTCAGAACACGTCGGCCCGTTTCAATGCTGTTTGCCGGTGTCCGTTGCCGTTGGGTTGAATTCAGTCCGGCCAGGAAAGAAGGCTCCCCCGAGGCTCGACAGAAAGGCAACCCTGGGGTTTATTGGCTGCGATGAATCATAGCCGTTGATACCAACGTCCTGCTTGATCTGGCGTTCGAAGTCGAGGCGGTCAAGGATACCCTCGACACCATTCGGAAACGAATCCCCGGAGTTCGGCTTGTTGTGCCGCCGACCGGCCGAAAAACTAACAAGCTGGTTCGATGCGGAAGCCAACTTTTTGGAAGTCCGGATTTCCGACGCCCCCGGTTATTCGAGAGAAACCTCCCATGACCTCCTCATGGCACAGGTGAACGAGCGTGGTCGTATTCTGGGTTTCACGGTCCAGGGGATCAGCACGTTCCGCCACTCCTGCCCTCTGGATGCCGAACTCGTGGAGGCATTCACCACTGTCCCGCGCATGGCTTAAAACTTCCCCGAAGCGTTTATCTTCTTTTACGAGGGCGCAAAGATCGGGCATGATGGGCGGGATATGAATGAAGTGCGCGTGAGGGTGCCGGCATCGACGGCCAATTTGGGTCCGGGCTTTGATTGTCTGGGGATTGCACTTGGGCTGTATAATACGACGACCGTGCGCCGGGGACGGGGTCCTGCGAAGGGGCAGATGGCGACCGAGGCGGCGGCATTGTTTTTTCGTGAAGCGAAGCTGCGTCCGTTTGCATTTCACTGGAGTGTCGAGGGGCTCGTGCCGCGCTCGCGCGGGCTGGGGAGCAGTGTGACCGTGCGGCTGGGGGTGCTCCACGGGCTGAATGTCCTTGCGGGACGTCCGCTGGATCGGCGAGCGATCTTCGAGCTCTGCACCGTCCTTGAGGGGCATCCCGACAATGCGGCGGCGGCGGCCTTCGGGGGATTCACGATTGTGCCACCGG
>JBBQRY010000201.1:0-4452 GCA_038214335.1 Chthoniobacterales bacterium | reverse complement strand
CGGGAGCCTTGAAAAAAACTGGATTGAAGGCTATGCGCCGTCGTCGCCAATGGCCTCGACAGGACATCCGTCCATGGCCTCTTTGCAGCTGGCCTCTTCTTCGGGAGTCTCAGGCTGCTTGAAGACGTAGCTGTGACCTCCGTCGTCGTTGCGCATGTAGTTGGCGGGAGCGGTCTCGCGGCAGAGGTCGCAGTCGATGCACTGATCGTCCACGTAGAATTTTCCGTTCGCATTTTCGCTGTATTTGTTTGCTGGATCGGCCATTTGAGTAAAAGTTGAACTGTGAAAATCGGATTTTTGCCATCAGAATGCAATTGTTTTTTTCTCTCTTCATGACCAGCCCTTCCATTTCCCATTCTTCCGACGGCCAGCTCGATGAAAAAATCCATGCGTTGGAGGCCCTTATTCGTATGCAGACGCCGCTGATTGTGGCGTATTCCGGGGGGGTGGACAGCACGTGCCTGTTGGCGCTTGCGGTGCGGACGGGAGGATCGGATGTGCTGGGAGTTATTGCCGACAGTCCGAGTCTTCCGAGGGCCGCCCTGCGCGAAGCACTTGCGGTAGCGGAGCAGATCGGAGCGCGGGTCGAGGTGATTCGCACGGCGGAATTTGAAAATGAGGACTACCTGACGAATCCTCCCAACCGGTGCTATTTTTGCAAGGCGGAGCTTTTTTCCAGTCTGGAAAAATTGGCTGGTGATCGGGGGTTCCGGGCGATTGCCTACGGGGAGAATGCGGATGATTGCGCGGACCTGCGTCCGGGATCACGGGCGGCAAAAGAGTTCCAGGTGCTGGCGCCGTTGCGGGAAGCGGGACTCACGAAGCAGGAGGTGCGGGAAATTTCACGGCGGCTCGGACTCCCCACCCACGACGCCCCGGCCCAGCCTTGCCTTTCCTCACGAATCCCCCATGGCACCCGCGTCACCCACGATGCCCTTGCCCTCGTCGAAGCCGGGGAGGAACACCTTCGTTCGCTCGGGTTCCGAATCTTCCGGGTTCGTTATCTCGCAGGTCCGCCCCTCACCGCACGGGTGCAGATTGCGCCGGAGGAGACCGGCGCGCTCGCTCGACTCGACTCCGAGATTGTGGAAGGACTTCGCCATGCGGGATTCGACGCGGTGGTGATCGATCCGGATGGCTACCGATCTGCATGAATCCGGGATTCCTTCATCGCATTCGCTCTCATAACCGCCATGCCCTCGTGGCGGCTTTTCTCAGTTTGGTGGGGGCCTGGCTGGCTTGGACGATTGCCTACGCGCTCTGCGCTGCGGTCACGTTGGGTTTTCTGACGATTGTGCATGGCCAGGAAGTGATCACCGGCGACCGCCTCATGACGCTGCCTTGGTGGCTCCACCCTGCCGCATTGGGAGTGGCTTTGGTGCTGCTGGTGTGGGCCGCTGTCGATGAACGCCGCCACCGCTTTCACCCCGCACCGGACCGGCAAGTCGTGGGCTGGCATTTGCTGGGCGACGTGCTCCTGCTGCCGGCGCGACTCACCTTTGGAGTTGGCCACCAACTGGCGGCCCGCATCCGACTCAGCTCTGCCGAGAAACACGAAGCCTACGAACTGCTCCGTGAAATTTATTATGCGCAGCGTGCGCCGCTCTCGACCCTCGGTGCGCTGGTCGCCTCGCCACGCCACCTCCGAAAATTGGTTCTCGCGCTCCAGCTTGCAGGATGGATCGACCTCCTACGCACCGAAGACGACTGGATCTATATCATCCGCAGCATCGAAGCCGAAGAAGTTGCCGGATTCTTCCCGGCAGAGGCACTCCCGGAGTGATCAACGAAAACCGAACTCACAAAAAAAAGCGGAGCCGGGTGGACCGGCTCCGCTTGGTATTTGGGTTGAGATCGGGTTACAGGGCGATGTGGGTGATGGCGGTCGAGTTGGTCGAGCCGTCTTTCTTTTTGTCGCCCTTGTCTTTGCCGCCGCATCCGCTTCCGGGGCAGGAACCCGCAAAAGCCGAGGAGACGGTAAATGCTACAACTACTGCTGCTGATAGGATGAGTTTTTTCATAACGCGGACAACCTCGCGCAAAAATTTCGGCTGTCAAATGGGATTTCCATCTTTTGTGAGAGGGAATGCGAAATGCTGCGCCGGAGGACCGTCGCCCATCCGTTCGCACCGCGCCGCTAACACGCTCGAGGGATTTTTTGTGGCGCAGGATCGCTCGAAAGCCGCCGCCCGGCGGAACGCCTCTCCCGCCGCGCGCCAGAGGCCTCCCTCGTAAAAGCTCCGGGCTTCGTCGAATGTCGAGATGCGCTTTTCGTTTTCCCTGCGCGCTTCGTCGCCGTGTCCAAGAAGTTCGTGAAGATCCACCGGATGGTGGCGTCCGGGCACAAAGACGCGGTCAATTTTTCGGAAAACCAGTGCGGGGTCCGCGGAGGCGGCGGCGGTCATGGTCTGTTCCGAAACCAACACGCAGGTTCCGTAATGCGAGCCGGCCGCCTCGATCCGTTGGGCAAGGTTCACGGTGTCGCCCATCATCGTGTAGTTGAACCGCAGGGAAGAACCGATATTGCCGACAATGGCGGGACCGGTGTGCAGGCCCACACGGGTTTGCATCGCGCCCACGATTACGGGCCAACGCTTTTCCTCGACCCATCGCGTGCGCAGTCGGTTTTGGGCGAGTTGGAGTCCGAGCGCGGCGCGGCAGGCCGCCGCGGCGTGATCCTCGCACGCCAGAGGAGCTCCAAAGATGGTGATGATGGCATCGCCGACGTATTTATCCAAGGTGCCTTCCTCATCGATGACGGCCGAGGTACATTCCCCTAGGTATTGGCACATCAGATCGACGAGATCCTTGGGGGAAAGTTTTTCGGCAATCGCAGAAAATGCCACGATGTCGCTGAAGAATGCTGTGATTCCCACTTCCTCACCGCCGGTGGTAGGCGCCACATTGCGCTCGATCATTTCATCAACCACCGTGGCCGAAACATAACTTCCGAAAAGATCCTTGATGCGCCGCCGCCGGGCCTCTTCGACGGAAAGCTGCCGAAGCAATGCCAGAAATGTGCAGGAGACCGCCGCGCCAAGGGGCGCGACAATGGGCAGAAGGATTTCGGCCTTCGCAAAGAGGAGGAAGGCCAGCCCGACATATCCCATGAGGACGAACCCGGACAGCAATTTGCTCCAGCGTGAAAACCGATGCGGAACGACCGCTAAGGCTGCGGTGCCGAGTCCGAGTCCGAGAATGAGAAGGATGCTTGCCCAGCGGGGGGGACGAATCAGAAATCGTCCGGAATCGAGCGTCTTGAAGACATTTCCATGCAGGGACACGCGGGGCACCGGATGCGGTCCGCTCATGGGAGCCTCCGACATGTCCTTGAGCAACGGGTCCGTTGGGCCAATCAAAATGACGGTGTCGTTGAGTGCCGTAAAGAAGGTTTCCGCGCGGGCTTTTTCTTTTTCATCCCCTTCCCGTGCCATCCGATCAAACTCCAGCACGGAGAAAATGCCGACCTGTGGATTTTCATCCCATGGGGAGAACCAGTTTGGCTCGACCAACTGCCCGAGCGTGAGGGGAACATTCAAAATCTCCTGACCGGCGGGATTGCGAATGATCATCCGGTCCCGGGCGATCTCCAGAGCCGACTCATCCAGATCCCGCGTGAGAAGGAAAAGCTGGAGTCCCATGGGGTAGTAGGTCTGGTGCTCGGTTTGCGCAAAAAATGGAATCCACCGGACAGCCTCGACGGCCGTGTCGATGAGCCCCACATGCCCCCAGGTTGGCCCTACGACCGGAAAATCTGGAAGCTCAGGAAGGTCGGCGGCGGCTGGATCGTAGTTGTGCTCGAAAACAAATGGAAAGAAGTTCCGCTTTCCCAACAATCCCAACTGCGTGCCATACGTTGCGGCCAGCACCACATTTTGATTTTTCAGAATGCTCTTGCCCAGCTCCACGCTGCCGGCTTCGGCCTCCTTGCGGCCAAGCTGCGGAATGCCTGCCGAACCGAAAACAAAATCCATTCCAATCGCACGCACATGTCCGCGCTCGAACAGGGCATCGATCGCCCGCGCAAAAACCCCGCGGTTCCATGGAAAGTTCCCCAGCGCGACAATGGCGTCGGTGTCCACATTCACGTAGGCAACCTTTGTGGGGGAGGAAATCGAACCCCGCAGCGACAAGCGGGCGTCAATCGTCTTCTCTTCCAGAAAACCCAGCAAGCCGTCCGGACCCGCAATCGTCATGCTGCGGCCCACGTAAAAAACTGGAATCTGAGAAAGAAGAATCCAAATTCCGCAGACCGCAAAAAGCAAAACGGCCACTGCCCATTTCATGGTAACATGGCCGTTTCAAAGATCATCTGATCCTGCCGTGCGGACTGAATGCAGCCGCACGGGGTGAACATTTGGTATCCGTCCTTACAGAGTAGGAGGAGGATTCGGAGTGGGTGTTGGCACAGGAGTCGGGGTCGGCACAGGAGTCGGCGTAGGGGTCGACGCA
>JBBQRY010000200.1:0-4466 GCA_038214335.1 Chthoniobacterales bacterium | reverse complement strand
GCTTGGCGACGGGAGTGGCCGTCGGTGTCGCGACGGGAGTGGCCGTCGGTGTCGCGACGGGAGTGGCCGTCGGTGTCGCGACGGGAGTGGCGCGGGGAGTGACCGAAAGCGGTTGAGCATCGGTCATGGAGATTGGTTTGGACGAGGGGCGGGCGGACACAGGCGTGGCCACCGATGCGCGGGGCGTGGCTTGCGGAGCGGCGACCGATGCTCGGGGCGGCGCCACGGGCGTGGGCTGTGCGGAGGCCACGGCGCGTGGCTGGGGCGAAGGTTGCGCGGTCGCTCGGGGCTGCGGGGTGGCTTGAGGTGGTTGTGCGGTCGCTCGTGGCTGTGGCGTGGCCACTGCGCGGGGGGTGGCGACAGGAGTGGCGACAGGAGCGGGTTCGGAAGCCGGTTCCGGCGCGTTTTCGGGTTCGGAACCGGTGATTTCTTGCACGGCCGCATTCAGTTGTTCGGCGGTGACCGGGCCGGGGAGGAATTTGCAGCCGGCCATGCGTTCGGACTGCGCCGAGGCATCGTGAGCGGAGAAGAAAATCGTTTTCATCTCCGGCAGGTGTGGCTGGATGGTTTCGCGGAGTGTCAGCCCATCTGCGGGCTGGAGGAACACTTCGGTGATGAGCACGTCGCAGCCGCTGTGCCCGTTGATCCATTCGACCGCCTGGTCGGCATCAGTCGCCGAGCCGGTGCGAGGCCAGCCGAGGGATTGGAGCGACTGGGCGAGGGATTCGGCGACGCCCGGAGTGGCATCTACGATAAGAATTTTCATGGCTAGTTCTGTGGGAGGTAAAGTGGGAGAGGAAACTTTTTCGCAAGGTGTCCGGGATCCGCGCGGGTGTCTTGGAGTTCGCTATTGTAGTAGATGCCGACAATGTATCCCGCAAACGTACGTCCGGGCGATCCATTCGAGGTCGCGCTGCCGGGGAGTGCGCTGTCCGGCATAATATACGTTACGTCGAGCAACTCGGGTTCGTTGTCCGCCCAATTCACAGGCGGGCTGATCCACTGGGAAACGACCTTCGATTCCGTGAGTTGGATATCCGCGTTTTCATCCTTCTCGTAAAAGAAGACATGGATTTTCATCTGGGTGGTATCGATGTTAGCGCCGGGGCGGGCCTTGATGGCGACGCGGAGCACCTTGGTTCCGGCGCTGCCATCGCGCAGGCGGGTATCGACAATCCCGAGGCTGGCTCCGGGCTGGAGTCCAGAATTCTCGCGAATGTCCGCTCCGCTGCGCGGAACGTCCTCGATGGCAGTAGCGGATGGAGTGGAAGGGGTGCCGGAGATCGTGCCGCCGAGCTGGGTGAGTTTGCGTTCGGCGGTGGCGCGGAGTTCGGGAGTGAGCCCGGGGAGTGCTGCCACGCGGGCGTAGTCGGATGCGGCATCGGCGGGCTGCTGGAGGGTCTCATAAAGACGGGCGCGGCGGAGAAGGATGCCGGGATCGTCGGCTAGGAGATCGGCGGCTTGGTTGATCCCGGTAAGAGCTTTTTCAAATTCGCCCACGCGGTAGAACTTGTCGGAGTCCGCAACCAGTTGCGTGATTCTCTGAACGACGGCGGGGTCGGTCTGCTCGCGTTCCGGGGCGGCGGCTGGACCCTGTAGAGCGGGGGCTACGGGATTTTCCGCTGCGGGCGGCACACTGGCGACCGTCCGGCTCTCGACGATTTTATCGCGAAGGAGCGGCAGGAAGTAGATCGCTACGGCGGCGAATTGAAGGATGAGGACAAACCCGAGAATACCAATGGAAACGGCGAATGTCGCTCCAATGGGCTGACGGGGAATCGGTGGTGCGGCTTGCGGGGATGAGGTCACAGGGAGAGGAATTTACCGGGTCTGAAAAAAAATCAAAGCCCTATTCACTGGGCAGGGTCATATCGCAGCAGGTTGCGCATCCGGATTTAGAACTCCGGATCGAGTTTCACGGAGGCGAAGATTTTTTCGCGAACGGCCTCGGCTTCGGCGGGTTCATCCAAAGCCGCCTGCCACGTGAAGAAATAGAGTGTTCCGGTTTTGTCATTGGCGATGGCGATGTTGATCGCGCGCATTTTCCCCTTGTCGCACTCGAAGGCGTATTCCGAGCGCAGCGTGGGGAGGCTATTGGATTCGCCTTTTTGGATGGGCGTGTTCGGGCCTTCATCTTGGGTCGAGTCAATGATCGCGGAGGCGTAGGCTGAAGGGGATTGGGTCGTGCGCTCGGGGACCTTGGTGGTCACGCTGAGGGTCATTCCGAGCGGGTCGGCATTCTCCAGAGAATCTCCCTTGCCAAGGTGATAAACAAAGATGCCCTCCTCGCTTTCTGGAACGGATGTCCAACCCTCGGGAAGTTGGATCGTGGCCTTGACCTCGGGGAGTGCCTGCTCGTGCAGAGCAAGATTTCCGGCAATGGCGGCCGTGGCGAGAACGAGGATCAGGGCGATGGGATTCATGATTTGGGTTTCGACGGTTTTTTCGATTTCTCGGAATCTGGATACTTTTTGCGGAGTTCTGCAAGGGCTTTTTCGGCCTCGAAGCGGTTATTTGCCAGTTGGTAGGCATGGGCCGCCTTTTTGAGGGCTTGGGGGGTGATTTCGGGATCGTCGAGGAGGATCGCGACCGTCATGTAGGCGCGGGCGGCGGCATCGGCATTCCCTTTAGCCAGCAGGCTATCGGCCTGAAGGATGCGGGCTTCGGCATTTCCGCGGCCCTCGGGTTGCAGAAGAAGCACCTCTTCAATGAGTGGCGTGGCGGCATCGGGAGATTTGAGGCCTAGCTGGATTTGGGCCGAGGCCATGAGTCCGCGGGCGCGCGAGGCAGTATCCCGTGCGGTCTCAAGAAATTTCGCAACGGCGGTCTGGGCGGCTTGGAATTTTCCGAGGCGGATCTGGGATTCGCCCAGAGCGATCCATGCATCCGGGGTGAGGGCTGCGGGGTTGCTGGTGAGAGGCAGGAGAAGGGCTTCGGCCTTGGCGTATTCGCCTTCATCCACAAGGTGGGATGCCAGCCAGAGCGAGATCTCGGCCGGCAGGTTTTTTCCTTTGTAGGTGGCGGCTTCGCGGGTCACAGCCTCGCGGTCCTCCAAATAGTAATAGCCCAAAATGATGCGCAGGGAGGCGCGTTCTTCGTATTGTGCGGGATCCAGCTTCCGCGCTTGATCAAGTTTTTCAATCGCTTCCTTGTAGTTCTTCTGCTCGAACTCCGCCCATCCGAGCCAGAAATTCGCCTGTCCCGCCGCCTGGCTCTTCGGGAACTCCGTCAACAGCGCCTCAAACGTTGAGGTCATTTCCGGATACTTCTTGAGCTGACCGCAGATGAGCGCCTTGTTGAGCAGGGCGAGTTCATGCTCCTTGGATTTCGGGTATTTGGAAATGATCGTATCGTAGTCCTCGACGGCGGAATCAAATACCTTCGTCGCCTGCTTTGAGACCGCGCGTTGGGCTAATGCCGTGGCGGCGAGTTTGTGGTCCGGAAAATTTTTTAGGAATTCCGAATACGCGGAGACGGCGGCGGGAGGGTTGCCGGTGCTCGCGAGGCACCATGCCATGCGGTAGAGGGCATCGGCGCGTTGGTCGGGGGTGAGCTCACGTGTGAGCAGGGTCTCGAAGGCTTTTCCGGCTCCCGCGTAGTCTCCACTTTTGAAGAGTGCTTCGGCTTTGAGGATAAGTGCCTGGGTCCGTTCGCGGGGGTTCGTCGTGTTGGCAAGAAAGGCGTCCAGCTCGGCAAGCAGGTTTTTGTCCTTCAGTGCGTAGAGGCTGACCAAGCGCTGGTATTTGGCATCGGCGGAAGTGGCGGATTCTGGAAACTCCTTCAGCAGACGGTCATACATGCGACGGGCTTCGAGGTTGTTGCCGAGCTGGCGGAACGAGGCCGCGAGGATTTGCAGGGCCTCCGGGCGCATCCCGTTCGGGAGCTGATCGATTTCCGGCGCGAGAGCAACGACCACTTTATAGTCCGAGGCCTCATAGCGCAGGCGAACGAGCCCGAGCACGGCCGAGGGCTTCCATTCTCCGGCTTCGGGATTCTTCATCGCCCGCACGAACAGCTCCGCAGCTTTTTCCTTCTGACCAAGATCGACAGCCACGGCCGCCGCCCGCACACTCGCTTGCGCGGCCATCGCGGAATTGTCCGGCTTTGCGAGTTCTTCGTAGGCCGCCAGCGCACCGGGTTTGTCCCCGCCCCGCAAGGCAATGTCAGCCGTAGCCAGAAGCGCATGCTCCCGGTAGGGGTTCTTTCCTTCGACCGCGAGAACCTTCCGGTAAGCATCCAGTGCCTCCCCATCCCGCTTCAGATAATCCAAGCTCCGCGCCGAAAAATACAACGCCGTGAGACGAACTTCGGAATCCGTCGATTCACGTGCGGCCGTCTGAAATTGTAAGTTGGCGGCCTCGTAATTTCTTTCGCCAAACAGAAATTCGCCCAGCCGGTAGGCACCCGCACCGACGAATTCGCCCTTGTCAAAATCCATGGTCAGCTTTTCGTAGCTCGACCTAGCG
>JBBQRY010000199.1:0-4512 GCA_038214335.1 Chthoniobacterales bacterium | reverse complement strand
CTGAAAAGTGCAATCGGCGATGGAAGGTCAGGGAGCATAGGCGTCCCGCCTGTGGGGAGTGGAGACTCCGCAGACAATAGCCAGTCACCAAACAGGCGAGACGCCTGTTCTCCCTGTTTGCACTTTTCGGAGATGCGCCCCGATCGTCCGGCGTCCGGAGAGGGCTCGTTGGAGGGTGATTTGGTCGGCGTGTTCGAGGCCTCCGCCGGCGGGGAGTCCGTGGGCGATTCTGGTGATGGGGACGCCAGAGGGGGCGAGGAGTTCGACGAGGAAGTTCGTAGTGGCCTCGCCTTCGACATCAGCGCTGAGCGCAAGAATGATCTCGGTGGGAGGAGTGGTGCGCACGCGTTCGAGGAGGGCATCGATCCGAAGGTTTTCGGGGCCGATGTGGTCGAGGGGCGCGAGGCGTCCGCCGAGGGCGTGGTAGAGTCCGCTAAAGGTGCCGGTTTTTTCCAGCGGGAGGATATCGGTTGCCCACTCGACGACGCAAATTTCCTGGCCGCCGCGCGTGGGTTGGAGGCAGATTTCGCAGAGGTCGGCGATGGCGAAGAATCCGCATTGGGTGCAGGGGTGAACTGCGGAGGCGGCGGAGGTGAGAGCGGTGGCGAGCTCGGTGGGGCGTGCGTCGGCATTCGACAGCATCCAGAGGGCGATGCGTTCGGCGCTGCGGGGTCCGATGCCCGGCAGGCGGCGGAGTTCGCGGGAGAGCTGCAAAAACGGCGCCGGATAGTCGCAGGCCATGGTCAGCGGGGAGCGGCGAGGCATCCGTCCTCGATCCGGAGGAGGCGGTCGCCGCGGGAGGCGAGGTGTTCGTCGTGGGTGACGACGACAAGGGTGCGCTTGTCGGTACGGGCGACGCCGAGGAGGAGTTCAATGATGGCTTCGCCGGTGTGGGAGTCGAGGTTGCCGGTGGGTTCGTCTGCGAAGAGGATGGCGGGATCGTTGATGAGGGCGCGGGCGATAGCGACGCGCTGTTGCTCGCCGCCGCTGAGTTCGGCGGGGAGGTGATCGAGGCGTTCGCCGAGGCCCACGCGTTCGAGGAGCGCGGCGGCCTTTTCGGGCACGGCATTTCCGGCGATCATGGAAGGCACGAGCACGTTTTCCAGCGCGGTGAGTTCGGGCAGGAGGAAATAAGACTGAAAAACAAACCCCATGCGGCGGTTACGAAGCTGGGCCAGCGGATCCGAACCCATTGTGTAGAGAGACTGGCCTTCAAATTCGACGGTGCCGGATTCCGGAGTTTCCAAGCCGGCGAGCGTGTAGAGCAGGGTGGTTTTTCCGGCACCGCTGGTGCCGCAAAGGAAAACGGTTTCGCCCTGTGGGATCTCCAGGCTCACGCCGCGCAGGACCGGAATGGTGGTCCGGGCAATCTTGAACGAACGGTGGAGGTCAATGGCTTTGAGTTGGGTGGACATGAGGTTCAATCGGCAAGAGGTTTTCCGTGTTTGGCTTCGTCTTCGAGTTGGTGGTCAAGGTCTTCGACCGTGCGTTCCATCTCGGAAAGTTTCGGGCTGCCCGGTGCGCTGGACCGGTAGAGAAGATAGACCAATCCGCCGACAAGGCTCCAGACGACGACCATCAGGAATCCCGAGATCGAGATCGACATCGCGATTTCTTTTGGCGTGTGGTAGAGGCGGCCGAAGAGGGTCATGAACAGGCCCTCGCGCACGCCCGCACCGCCGAGGCTGATCGGCAGCGCCGTCACGGCGGAGACAATCGGCATCACGCAAAACACGCTCAAGATTCCAAGGCCCGCGCTGAACGCCCGTGCTGCGAAGTAGAAGGTCGAGAAGATGAGCAGGTGGGCCGGGATCGAGAGCAGGAAAGCTTTCGTGACCGCGCCCCCGGCGCGGGCATAATGGGAAAATGCCGCCGCCGCCTCGGCAATTTTTGCGTGCAGGGGCAGCCACTGCGGAAGTTTCGAGGTGAGCGCGAGCCGGTCTACCAGCCATGCCACAACGATGAACCCGATCGAACCGCCGAGCACGAGCGCCACCGTGAGCACGCCCAAGGGCGCGGCAGCCATGAGCTCCTGCCAGCGGGCAAGGATCACGACGGCCGAGACGGTGGCGAGCGCGAGCACCCCGACCACGCGGTCAATGAACACGCTCAGGAATGCGCCCGCTTTTTTGTCGGGCGTCTCGCGCATGATAAAAAATATTTTGATAACATCGCCGCCGGTGGAGCCGAGCAGGAAGAGGTTAAAGAACATCCCGCAGAGCATGATCCGCAGGGCGCGCCAGAACGAGATCGTGATGTCCTGCACCGCCAGCAGGATCATCCACCGTTTAGTCTGGAGGAGGAGAGCACTCCCGAGGGCGAGAACGCCGGGGAAGAACCACCAGAGACCCCCATCCCGCCGGGCTTGGGAGATCGCCTCCAGCATTTTTTGGTTTTGCTCCGGATTACGAAAAATCCACCAGAGCAGGCCGATCGTGATGAGGATTTGAATCGCAGGCAGAAGGATTTTTTTCATTCGGAAAATTTGGTATCCCAGTGCTGCTTGGCAGACTGGACATCCCCGATTGGTATGCGCGGGGAGAGTTCCCATACCATGGCACAGGATTTTGGAAAGAGAGGAAGCAGGGAATCGAAATCGATCGAGCCAGTGAGTGGCGGGCAGTGGTCGCGAAATGGCCATTTCACATCGTGCAGGTGGCAGCCAATGGCAAGGGGGGCGGCGGTCTCCAGCCATTGCCGGTGATCGAGGAGTCCGAGGTGGTGTTTGATCTGGGCGTGTCCAAAGTCGTGCCAATACCCGACATGCGCGGAATCGAGTCGCCGGAGGAATGTGACCAGCTCGCGCTCGGTTGGGACCGCCTCGTAATGCTCGCGGTTCTCGATGCCAATCTTGACGCCTTTCGTGCCCGCGTAATCCACAATCTCGGTCAGGCACTCGAGCACGCGCTGGAGAAAAATTTCCCCGACCTTCTCGCGCTGGCAGACAGCTTTCAACTTTTGGTCAGCGTATTCGCGGGAGAGAAATTTTCCATCCGAGACCAGTGTGCGGAGTCCAAGCGTGACATCGAGCGAGCGAATTCTGCCGCAGTGAACGACGACAAGCGGCGCGCCCAGTTTTTCCGCCCAATCAATCGAGTGCTTGGTGAGCCGGACCGCACGGTCACGGTCGGAAGGCCGGTGAGAGGTGAACTCGTAGCAATCCGGATTGTCGGTGCGGACTTCGACCGGCGAAGGCAGGAAGTTGTGAACGCTGCTGATTCCGAAGCGGAGCAGTTTGCGGGCTTCGAGCACGCCTTCGAGGAGCGGTGCCGGAAGCCCATGACTCAGCTCGATGCGCCGGAATCCGAGCCCAAGGATCTCCTCCACCATGGCCACGCCACTTTTGTGGCGGGAGGAGTTCCAGCAGGTTGAAAGCGCGAGCGACATCGCGGGAACTGTAGGCAAGCGGCGGAAATTCTGCGAGCAGGGATTCTTTCTGGTGTATTTGTTCTCGGCTTCATCATCCTCCACCCGTTAGCCCTTCTGACTCGTCGTTGGACGGTGCGGAAGATGGAAAAGGCAAGGATCCGGCTGTCATGCAGAAGTGGTTCAAGGCGGCTACTGAGGGGGGCGATCCTTATGCCGAGGCTGTTTGGGGCTGGATGTATGCGACTGGAACGGGCATCCACCCAAACGATAGGATGGCGGTTCAATGGTTTGCCAGGTCCGCTGATCAAGGGGAACCGGAGGGACAGGTGGCACTGGGCTTCATGCGCATGACGGGGAATCCGCTTGACCCACCCCAAAAAATTGCAAAACGCCAAAACTGCAGAACATTGGAATTGATCTTTGGGCAAAAACAGGAAATGTTGAGCCATATTCCAAGCACCCGTAGCTCAATTGGATAGAGTGCCGGCCTCCGAAGCCGTAGGTTGTGGGTTCGACCCCCGCCGGGTGCAGGCTTTTTCTTTTTCTAGAATTCTTGCTGAGAGAGAAATTCCTCGATCTCCTGCCGCGTCGGGATGGATGACTGGGTGCCTACCTTCGCGACCAATGTGACGGCTCCTCCAGCCCGCGCAGCACCCACTGCCTGATTCGCGCCTTTGCCTCCAAACGCTTGAAAGAACGTGCCATCTGCGACCGTCTCTCCCAATGCAGGCAGGTGCGGCACCTGCATGATAAAATCGACATTGGCACTTCCGATGACTGTGATGGCAGGCTTCATAAAGAGGTTCAGTATCCGCGGGTGACTTTCGCAGTTTCGCCCGAGCAGATCGCTTCGCACGAAGTCCAGCCGACGCCGAGCCGGTGAACCCCCATCTGGACAAACTTCTCCGCTTGGACCCGGTCGCGGATGCCGCCGGAGGGTTTCACCTTGATGCGACCGGCTGCCGTCTCGATCATGAGCCGGACATCCTCCTCCCTCGCCCCTTCGCCATGGAACCCGGTGGAGGTTTTTACGAAGTCCGCACCGGCCTCAGTGCAAACCTCGACGAGCCGCTTGATCGCGCTGGCATCCAGATGCGCGGTTTCAAAAATCACCTTCAGGGGCACTCCAGCCGGTTTGGTTAC
>JBBQRY010000198.1:0-4532 GCA_038214335.1 Chthoniobacterales bacterium | reverse complement strand
AAAACCAAAACACTGAAATGGAGACGGCTCCGTAGTCTTTCTGTCTGATAGGAAATCGCTTTCGGCCCACCGGGACGTTCGCCCGGAGTTTGAAGCTGGAAGCGGGTGTTTCCTTAGCTGGATGCTGGCAGATCGGGGTTTAAGGGTCAAGCACCCGCCATTCCGTGATGCGGGGCGCGCCCCGCATCACGGAATGGCGACTCGGGCGGGCGGGTAGACCGTTGCAAACCGAAGGTTCCGGGCTTTCCAATTACGATCCTTTAGGGCGCACCCTGCCTAAGCCGTCGAAGGGCTCAGTTCTTCCATGTTGACATCGTAGAGATTATAGGCAGAAATTTTTTTGATGCCAAGGGAGTTAGCCAACTCTAAAAGGGCTTGCCGCACAGTAGCGTTGGAATATCTACGTTCTGGATCATTGCATTGGAACTTCCAGGATTTTTGGCGCATCATTGTGACTGTGTTCAGAACAAAATCAAAAGAATGCGTCTACTCGTCATGGCAATTCCCTGGGAACCAGTTATTTAAAACATTCAGCCCTGAATGGTCGGCACAATTCACTTTCCATGAGAAGTGACCTGAGACCTTCCAAGCGCCTCCCGCCTCCCGCCTGGTCCGAATTCCTGAACGGGGAACTCCGCCAAACCGAATCTGCCGGACTCCTCCGCCGTCTGCGCCAAATCGATTCCGCGCAAGAGACCCATGTGATCATCGGCGGACGCCGACTCGTCAATTTTTCGTCCAACGACTACTTGGGATTAGCGAATCATCCGGCGATCTGCGAGGCGGCGGTTCGAGAGACCGAGCAATCCGGTTTTGGGACGGGTGCTTCGCGTCTGGTCTGCGGCACGTTTTCCGCCCATGAGCGACTCGAGTCCGCGATTGCGGCCTTCAAGGGGACCGAAGCGGCACTGAACTTTTCGAGCGGATACGCGGCGGCGATGGGTACCATCCCCGCGCTTTGCGGGCAGGCGGACGTGATCATTCTCGACAAGCTCTGCCATGCGTGTCTGGTCGATGCCGCACGGCTCAGCGGTGCGCACCTGCGGGTGTTTCCGCACAACGATTTGGGCAAGCTCGAAAGCCACTTGGGATGGGCGCGCGAGAAACATCCGGGCTGCCGCGTGCTGGTGATCGTCGAGTCGGTGTATAGCATGGATGGCGACCTCGCTCCGCTGCGCGAAATCGTGGAGCTCAAAGATCGCTTTGGAGCATGGTTGTTTCTTGATGAAGCCCACGGGGTCGGTGTGCTGGGGGAGAACGGACGTGGGCTCGCGGAGGCAGTGGGTGTCGATGGGCGCATCGAAATCCAGATGGGCACACTCGGGAAAGCGCTCGGTGCCCATGGTGCCTATCTGGCAGGCTCCGCCGCATTTCGGGATTTCCTGATCAACCGGGCGCGAAGTTTCATCTACTCCACCGCGCCGCCAGCGTCGGTTGCCGCCGCCGCCGCCAAGGCCATCGAGATCGTTTCCTCGCCCGAAGGCCACCGCCTGCGCGCTCAGCTTCGCGCCAACATCCGACTGCTCGCCACCGCGCTTGCGATTCCGGAACCGCCAAGCGCTATTGTTCCGGTGATCCTTGGCGACGAATCCGCCGCAATGTCTGCAGCCGCCAACCTCCTCGCGGAAGGATTCCTCGTGCCCGCGATTCGATATCCGACCGTCGCGCGCGGCACCGCCCGCCTGCGGATTACGCTGTCCGCCGCGCACACGTGCGAGGACATCACGGAACTCTCACGGGTGGTCAAGCCCTCGCCACTCTGATATGCCATCCCGGATGGAAGCCTTTCAGAACGCCGAAGAAAATCCCCCCACCGTCACCAACGGGGTCGGCACCGCCGGATGGCGGCTCATGGAATACGAATCTGCGGGTTCCACGAATGATCTCGCGCGCGGCTTGCCCGCATGGACAGCCGTTCGCGCGGATCGGCAATCCTCCGGGCGGGGTCGATTTGGGCGGGTGTTTGTGTCGGATTCCGGCGGACTTTGGATCTCGGCCGTTCTGCCCGCCGAGGGAGGTCCTGCCAAATGGATGGGGTTTTCGCTGATGGTCGGACTCCATTTAGTGCGGATGCTGGAGGCCCTTGGGATCGCTTCCGCTCGGCTGCGCTGGCCGAATGACCTGATGTGCGGACGCAAAAAACTGGCTGGTCTGCTGATTGAGCAACCTGCGCGGGATGTGCTCGTCGTGGGGTTCGGACTCAATATCTCGAATTCCCCATGGACCGCCGATCCAGAGCTGGAGGCCATTTCTACCAGCATTGCGCAGGTCTCGGCGCGCGTGCCGACGGTTTCGGAAATGACGATTCTCACTCTGAACGCGCTGGCCGAGGCCCACAGTCACATGGAGGAGGGAGGCATGGCCGCCGCCATCGCTGGACTCAATTCCCGCTGGCGGCATCCGACTCCCGTGAAGGCACTTTTGGCCGATGGCACCTGCGCGGTCGGCTCATTTATTGGACTCAATCCTCATGGAAATCTCCGCCTGCTCGACAAAAAGGAATCGGAATTTCTTGTCGGACATCAAAGTATTGAGAAACTCATGGAACTAGACTGACGGTTTTTCACATCAACCAACACCACCAACCAACGAAACAAGACATGGCACTCAGGGACAAATTCATGACCGCAGACGAAGCGGCATCACTCATCAATCACAACGACACCATCGGCTTCAGCGGGTTTACCCCTGCGGGCGCTGCGAAGGCGATTCCCACGGCGCTGGCCAAACGCGCCAAAGCCGAGCACGAAGCGGGACGACCTCTCCAGATTGGTGTGGTCACCGGCGCCTCGACCGGGCAGTCCCTTGATGGGGAGCTGGCACTTGCAGAAGCCATCGCATGGCGCACGCCCTACCAATCGAACAAGCACCTGCGCGCCGCGATCAATGCCGGCAAGACCCGCTTCTTCGACATGCACCTTTCCACCCTCCCGCAGCAGGTTCGTTACGGCTTCCTTGGAAAATTCAACTGCGCAGTTGTCGAAGCGTGCGATGTCACTGAGGACGGCGAGATTGTGCCGACGACATCCGTCGGAGCCTCGCCAACCTTCTGCCGCGTGGCAGATAAAATCCTCATCGAACTCAACCGCAGCCATCCTGCCGAGCTTCGGGGACTGCACGATATCTACGAGCCCCTCGACCCACCCCACCGGCAGCCCATCCCGCTCACCAATTGCTCCGATCGCATCGGCGCTCCTTTCATCAAGGTCGATCCTGCGAAAATTGTCGGCATCGTGGAAACCAGCCTTCCCGATGAAGTGGCCGGATTCGATCCAGCGGATGAAACCACACAGAAGATCGGCCAGAATGTCGCCGAGTTTCTCGCGGGAGAAATCCGTGCGGGGCGGATTCCGAAAGAATTTCTCCCACTCCAGAGCGGCGTCGGCAACATTGCCAATGCTGTGCTCGCCGCGCTTGGCGAGAACTCCGACATTCCGCCCTTTGAAATGTTCTCCGAGGTGATCCAAGACTCGGTGATTGCGCTCATCAAAAAAGGCAAATGCAAATTCGTGACCGGCACCTCCCTCACCGTGAGTCCTAGTCTGCTCCAGGAGATGTATACCGACCTCGAATTCTACAAAAAGCACATCTGCCTGCGTCCGCAAGAAATCACCAACAATCCGGAGATGGTCCGTCGTCTCGGCATCATCACGATCAACACCGCGATTGAAGTCGATCTCTCGGGCAACGTGAACTCCACCCATGTGATGGGTTCTAGCATGATGAATGGGATTGGTGGATCGGGAGATTTCACCCGCAATGGCTACATCTCGATTTTCACCTGTCCGTCCCTTGCCAAAGGCGGCAAGATCAGCCCGATTGTTCCGCTCGTCAGCCACATGGACCATAGCGAACATTCTGTGCAGGTCATCGTCACCGAAAACGGCGTGGCTGACCTCCGGTGCAAGACCCCGCACGAACGCGCCCGCCTGATCGTGGATCATTGCGCCCATCCGGACTTCCGTCCGCAACTGCACGGTTACTTCGACAGCGTCACCAAGGGACAAACCCCTGCCACCCTCAGTGCCGCCTTCGCCATGCATCAGCGGTTTCTCCAAACCGGCGACATGCACGGAGTCGATTGGAAAGCCGCCGGGCTGCCCTCAGTGAGTCAATAAAGATGTTCACTTGTCCGAGGTCATTGATTTTAAAAGAGCGGCAATCTAAGGTTCGCCAATATGAAAATAACTGATCGCGGATCGCTCCGTAAGGGGCAGGCTGTCTGGTGGGTTCTGGTGGTGGTGGCAATCGTGGGTGCCGTCGTCTGGGTGGTGGCCACCAGGCCGGAGTGGGCGACTCCTTATTTGCCGGTGCCTGCCGCCACGCCGGTCCCGGCTCCGACTCCCGACCCGACGCCCGACCCGATTCCCGGGCCGACGCCAGAACCAACTCCTGAATCCACCCCGACGTCCGAACCAACGTCCGAACCAACGCCAGTGGTCGAATCGACTCCGGAACCAGGATTGGATTTTGCCGCAGTTGCAGGCAATCGGGCGTTATGGCCGAAGCAGGTGGAGCTGGTCGAAGATTTC
>JBBQRY010000197.1:0-4542 GCA_038214335.1 Chthoniobacterales bacterium | reverse complement strand
GGGCCAGCACCTCGGTCGTGGGATCAGTTTCTGGAAATCCGATGACACGCTCTCCGTAGGCCCCCTTCAGAGTTTCAAACATCGGATCGCTCGTATTCATGCAGAGCGCATGGTCATACGTGTCGAGAAACCCGCCGACCGCATCCTTCACCGCCTTGAAATCACAGACCATGCTGTTCCCGTCGAGCGTGTCCGCTTCGAGCACGATCTCGACCCTCCGACTGTGGCCGTGCGGATACCGGCAATTGTCCGGATGTCGGCTGAGCATGTGGCCATTTTCGATCTCGATGGTTTTGCAAATTCGGTAAGGCATGACGAAATGGACTCCAGATTGGATCACTCGCCAACGAGTTCAAGACGCCATTTTGGAAATTGTCGTTCACGAAACATAGACCGACTTCAGCAGGCCCGGCCAAAAACCCATGTACCTCACGCTGTCGAGCCAAAGCATTGACCCTCTTTGTGGAGGCCGGTAGGCTGATTGGCTTTCATGGATAACGATGTTTCCATCTCTTTGGGGAGCAGGGTGGCTTCATTTACAGGCGGGGGGTTTTTCCGTCCACTGAGCCGACCCTCGGCGGCGGTGTATATCGATTGCGCGGAGCGCTTGGTCGAGGCGGCGGATGAAGGCGGACAGGTAGCGTATTCGGAAGGGAGGGGGCTGATCCGCGAGGTGCTCATGGCGCATCCGGACATTTCTTTGGAGGAAGACGAAGGGGGTCAGTTCCGCGACCTCACGCAGCGTGCCGGACAATTTTTCAACAAGCTGCTGGAAGCGCATTGGATTCGGACTCGCCGGGTGAGTTTGGACGAGCACCAGATTCTCATTGCCCCGGCGCTGCGGCGATTGCTGCGGATGTTGCGCGAGTTGGCGGAGGACCGGCCGGCGGAGCTGAAGGATTTCGCGGTCACTTTGCGTTCGCTGTGCATTGACCTCTTGCGCGAGGGGGCGTTGGACCCCAACCGGCTCGGACCCGAGGAGATGCGCCAGACGGTGAAGGATTTGCTCGATCGGGCGGGCCGCGCGGAGGAGCAAATGCACGCGGTCGAGAAGCTCATCACGGATCAGGAAGATGCCCAACGCGCGAGCGGTTCCGCGCAGGAAACCCTGCAGCGTTTCCTCGTCGAATTCCATGCGGGTGAGCACATGGTCTGTTACGATGCCCTCCAGGAGGCAGGGCTGCTTCCGCGGCTCACCCAAGCAGCTACCGTCGTGCAGGAGGCCCTCTACGACCCTTTCGCAAAACAACGCCTCGCCGAAGGGCTCGCGAAACATTTGCACCTCGATCCTACCGACGCCTACAGCGAGGCAGAACGTTGGCTCGTGCGCTTGGAACGTCAGCTCTCGGCGATCCCGGTCAAACAACGACTCATCGATGGACGCATGGCGGACTTTGCCCGGCTCTCGGATGCGCGGCACAGGTATCAAACGGAAATGCGCGGACGTCGCCCCGAGCAGGTCAAGACCTACCTCGACGAAGCGGCCCGGCTCCACGAGGGCAAATCCTTTGCCTCTCTCGCTTCGGAACCCGGAATGTCGCTCCTCTCGCCGCAGGTTCTGTTTTATTTCGGCACCGACTCGCTCTCGTCTGTGCGGCGTCAGAGAATGCCTGTCAACCTCGACCTTGGCGCACCGGCGGCGGAGGGCGATGCCGGGGCTGCCAATGAAGAAATCCGCCGCCGCAATCTCAACGTGCTGACTCCCCAGCGGGCGGTGCGGTTCATTGAGACGCATCTGGCAAAGAAGGGAGATCGGATTTCGACCGAGGAAATGCGAGTGGTTGTGGAGGATGATTTTCTGGATTTGATGGCGGCGCTGGCCTTTGACCGTGGTCCGGCCCGAGGTTCGCGGAAGCCGGTGCGGTGGCGCGTGCATCCGGTGCGGGCAGATTTTGGCACCGAGCCGGAGCGTATCCCTCTCGACGTCGAGGGGGATCGGCTTGTAGAAAGGTTCACACTCGAACGCCTTTCTTAATGTCACTCCCATGGCCCACATTTGAAACTTGGAACCGCATCCGCGAAGATGACCGCGGCGCGATTTCCGATGTCCTCACCGAGTTGCTGGCGCATGGGGCGCTCCTCGGCGATGCCGGCCGCGACCGCGAGCTTTACTTGCTGGCGCGGGAGTATCAGCCCGAGCTCAGCGAATACCTTGCGCCCTTGCACCTGATGCTGATCGCCGACCCCGACCGACCCATCTTTCAAATCCGTCCCGTGCCTGGCGACTGTGGGCTGCTGGCCCGGTTTAACAAAGCCGAGACCCTCCTCGTCCTCATGCTCTGGCGCATGGATCATGACGCCCGCATGGAAATGGTGTCCGACGCCGTGGTCGTCACCGCCAACGACATCTGGCAACGCCTCAAATTGTATTTTTCCCATATCGATCCACCCACCAGCGCCCAGCTCCGTGACATGCTCGGGCGGTTGCGTCAGCGTCGCCTCGTGCGCCTGCAATGGCATGATGAAAACTTCGGAGATTCTCAAATCGAAATCCTGCCGACGCTCCGCACAGTGATCCCCTTTGAAAATGCCGAGGCCTGGCAGGAACAGACGGCGCTGTATCAGCAGACGGATGCGGCGTCTGAAGCGACGCAAGAGGAGCCCGCTGAGGCAAGCTCCGGACTGGAGGAAGCACCATGAGCCGCCGGATTTCCCTCACCCGCATCGTCGCGATCAATTGGTATGGATTCCGGCAGATTTTTGATGTCGCTGACAACGTCCTCATCTCCGGTGCCTTCGGAACCGGAAAGTCTGCGCTGCTGGATTTGATTCAATACGTGTTGCTCGGCGAGCACTGGCGCGCCAATCGGGCGGCGGCGGGCAATGCGCGCGGACGCGATCTCGTCGGCTATTGCCTCGGCGACACGAACCAAACACGCGGCGGCCGGCGGCATTTTTTGCGTCAGAGCGGAGTCACGCTTGTCGGCTTGGAATTCACACGCACGCCGGATGACCCGAAGGCGGAACCCACACGCGAGACGTGGGGGATTCGGTTGCAGTATCACAATGCGGATGCCGCTCCCGGGCACACGTATTTTTGCATTCCGGAGAGGCTTGAGTATGCAGCGATCGCCCCGGGCGGGAAGTTGATGCCCGACGATGCCTTCCGCGCATGGCTGCGCCGGGAATATGGCAACGAGTCGATTTTCGGACGTCAGCGCGATTACCTCGAAGAAATGGCGGTGCCGCGTCACCTGAATTTCGACCCGGCGGCGTTCCACCGCACGTTCCCGAAGGCCATCGCGTTTGAGGTCGAGGACAATGTGGAGAAATTTCTCCGGGAGTTCGTATTGGAAGCCAGTCCGCTCGATGTCGGGGAAGTCCGCGCCGCGCTGCGAGCCTACGACGACACCCGTCGGCGGCTCGAAAAGCAGGAGGACGAAGCCGCATTTCTGCGACGCATCGAGGAACAACACCTGCGGCACGAAACGGCGCGAAAGGAAGAGGGGGTTCTGAAACATGTCGGCGCCATGTTGAAGCTCCAGCAAACCACCGAATTCCGCGACCGCTACGCCACCGAAGTGGCAAGGATGGAGGCCGAACACGCGGAGGATTTAAAGAACCTTGAGGCCGCCCGAGCACAAGCTGCAGACATTGAGAGGTTGCTCGGCGTGGTGCGCTTCGAGATCAATCAAGACCCCGAGGGAGGGAAACTGGCGCAGCTCGATTCTGAAAAACGCCGCCTGCAAGCCGAGATCGCCGAATTGAAGGATGCACAAAAATCTGTGCGTGAACGGCTGGATGAGCGTCACCGTCGCTGGATGGACTGGCTACAGCACGGCAACGCGCTCACGTTCGACGGACTGACACCGCTTCTCGTTGTCGAGGATAGCGTGCTGGCCAGGCTGCGCACGGGAAGCGACACCGAACGCATCGAAGCCATGGGTCGCATGGCGGAGAAATTCAACTTGATCTGGGACGGCGTGCGCGAGCTGTTGCGTCCGCTTGAGGATGCCATCAAATCGGGCGCCGGGCACCTCGCCCAGATCAAGGCAGACATTGAAAAACTCAACAAGAGCCAGATGCCTGGGGCCTTTCCGCTTTTTGATGCTGCACGGCAGAAACTCGGAGACCGTGTGGAGCAACTCGGGCGCCTGATCGAGGTCAAGCCCGAGGCCGAGAGGTGGTGGCCTGCACTGGAGCTCTTCCTCGCCTCCCAGCGCTGGGCGTTGATTGTGAATAGCGGGACCGACTACCGCGCGGCGCTGGAGATTCTTCGCAAGACCAACCCGACCAGCCCCGGACGCGAAGGAGAATCCCTCGTCAATCCTTCCGAAGTCGTCGAAGCCAAAGCCGCAGCGGGCACGCTCTTTGACAAAGTGGAAGTGACCCATGCAGGTGCGCTCGCTTATGTCCGTCGGCTTCTTGGAGAAGTCGTCTGCGTCGAGACGGCGGAGGAGATCGAATCCGTCAACGCCCGCGAAGCGATCACCCCCGATGGGCATGTCAAAACCGGCGCTCTCCGGCGACGCCTCCCCACTTCTGGTGCGGTGTCGCTCACGCTCGGACGCGAAGGGCTCGAGCGCATGCGTGCGGCTCGCC
>JBBQRY010000196.1:0-4550 GCA_038214335.1 Chthoniobacterales bacterium | reverse complement strand
GACATCGGTGTGGCCGAGCAGGTCTTGGACGGTTCGGATGTCGATACCGCTTTCCAAAAGATGAGTGGCAAAGCTGTGGCGAAGGGTGTGGCAAGTTGCGGGTTTGGAGAGTCGGGCTTTGCGGGTGGCCGCTTTGAACTGACGTTGCATGGAGGCTTCGTGGACGTGATAACGTCCGAGAGTCCGGGGATCGGGTTCGAGCGGTTTCGCCTGGTCGGCGAGTCCGCGCCAGTCGAAGGTTTCCGCCCAGAGGATGTGGAGGATGTCGCGAGCGAGCCATGCCACGGCGCGGACTGCCTGCTGAAACTGCCAGGCAGGAAGGTTGGCACGACGGCCAAGGGCTTGAAAAAATTCCTGTGCGGCAGATGGGTTGTCCGGGTTGACGGTGGTGATCTAGGCTTTGGCCCAGCGCAGATAGTAGAGTTTGGCCTTGGTCGGGATATTGCGTGCATTGCAACCGTTCATAGGCCGGAAATATTTCCGTGGTATCCCGCAATGTGTCCATGCGGACACTATTGCATGGTCAGGGAGGAGCATGCAAGGGAAAATTGGTTGCCCAGCGGTGTGAAAGTTTTTGGGAATCTGCGAAATCCAGTCAATCTGCGCCTATCAAGCCCATGAACCTAGAAAGGAAAATAGGAACCACGGATTGGAAAGCCCGGCCGTTGCTGCGCATCCGTTGCAACACGGAACGCACGGATATTCAGATGGAAAGAACGCCAAGGGGGCGGAAGTTTTAAGAAAGAGGGGAGGGAGGAAAGCTGAAAGCGGAGACCTGAGAGCGGTGGGGATAACCCTTTTGCGGGATTTAGGCTGACCTGGAGGGGTCCGTTGGTTTGCCACAGTCTGAAGGCGACAAGCTGCCGACTTTGGTCAAAATCTGCGAATTTTGATCAATCACGAAGATTTCCTGCATGTGGGTCGGAGGGTTTTGCGACACAGAGCATGTCTTGGGTAGCATTTCCGGGGGATGGTGGAAATCCGAAATTGCTGGGCGTCAGAATGATTTCGTGATCGTGCCATGAGCCTGATTTCAACGGCATGGGGTGGTCGACGGGACTCGAACCCGCAACAGCCAGTACCACAAACTGGAGCTCTACCATTGAGCTACGACCACCATGCGATGCGCGTGTCTGCCGGAAAAGCCGACATGCAGAGGAATAGAATCTCCAGTGGCGGGCATTTGTCAACGGGGATGTCGCATGGCATAGCGAAAATCTTACGCCTCGCGGGGGGTGATCGGCGGGCAAGGGGGGATGGACCTGCGTTGGAATTTCTCTGTCCAGTTCACTTTGGCGGTGGAGACCATGAGGATGGCGAGGGTGATGATGGCGCCGATCGTGATGGTGAGTCCGGTGAGTCCGTCGAAGAAGAAGCTGTAGGAAAAGAGGACCATGTAAGCGAATTGGGCGGCGGCGGCAAGGCGGGCAAATTGTGCGCCCCGGGCAAGGAACAGGTAACCGGAGACAAGGAGCAGTGAGACGGCGGCGGCAAGCACAAAGGCGACACCGAGCGGGATGACATCCACGAGGTAGGCGAAGAGCAACTGGAATGCGAAGCATCCGGCGGCGAGGAAGAAGAAGTTCATCGGATGCAGGTCTTCGCGGCGCAGCAGGCAGAGGACGACGAGGACACTGAAGAAGAACAGGAGCGAGACCGGGGCGAAGAAGGCGATGCGGGAGGCGACGGGACCGGGGTTGAGCACGTTTGGCATGCTCATGGCGATGACGCGGGCTCCGATCTCATCGGGATGCGACCAGGTGAGATCCCATCCGCCAGCAGCGTGTTCCCGAGCGGAGGGGGAGGAGCCCGGAAAGTCGATTTCCTCGAAATCCGTCTTCATGTGCATCACGAAATTCTGCACGCGCGTGTCGGGTCCGAACGAATAGCTCCATTGGTCGAGACCTCGGGTTTTGTAGCCGACCGCAAGGGTTGCCTCGGCACCTGGCTCGAGCACGACCGCTTCGGTGATAGGTTCGCGTCCGTTCACATTGGCCGTGGTCGGTTTGCCGTTGAGAAGGAAGGAAAACTCATTGTATCCGGCCTCGGGCGATGGGAGTGAGAACTGGACGTAGATGGTCTGCGGGATGGGCGTCGGATTCGTGAAAACGTATTCGCCATGGAATCCGGCGGCATACGCCCGATACCAGAGCAGTCCTTTTTGACGTGGTTCGGAGTTCAGCGAAACATTCACTTCGCTGCGGGTGGGACGGATTTCTTTGCGTCCGTCCCCCACCCCGGGAGCGCGGAACCACGCATGGGGGTGGAGTTGCTGCATGGGCGGTCCCCAGCCATTGAGCACGGAGGATGCGCTGGCTTGGCTGGACTGGACCGTGCGGGCAGTGAGGGCGGCACCGAGGATGAACCAGGCGACGGTGGAGCAGGCGGTGATGAAGAGGATGGCGAAGAGGCGTGGGACGGTCATGGTTATTTTTTGGTTTGTGGTTTTTCGTAGAAGATCTGGGCGGAAGGGGCTTCTCCGCGGCAAAGTTCTTTGCGGAGGATGATTTCGTTGGGGGCAGTCGAGGGTAGCAGCTCGGCGTTGCCTTCAACGGCCTGCGGGGCATAGGCGGTGGGGAGAACCAGTTTCCAATCAGAACGTTCGACCAGCAAATCGGTGGTGGGCAGCGCAATGGCCAGTTCCCCACGCACCGGGGCAAACGCCGAGGTCTTGCCGGTGTAGGAGAGTTCGATTTGCGACTCGCTGTCATTCTCTGGAAGGCGTTTTCGAGCAATGCCTCGATGAGTCGCTGAAGTTGCTCGGCAGGCATCGCGACGAGGCGGTCGCATGTGTCGAACTCTGCCTCAAAGACAATGCTTCCCGCGCGGGGGTGAAAAATCTCGGCGACCCGGCGGGCGACCTCGTTCAGGCTGGCGCGGGCGGTGAGATCCGGCGGCGCACTCTCGATGCGCGAGAGGGCGAGAAAGTTGGTCACAATCGCCGCGAGGCGGTCGGCTTCGGTGAGGATGTTGGCAAGGAATTTCCGGTGGACGGCGGGTTCATCGGATTGCTGCAGGATTTCGGCCGCTCCCCGAATCGCGGCAATAGGGGTCTTAATTTCGTGGGAAAGCGTGAGCGCCATCTCTTCCACGTAGGCCTTGCCTTCCAGCTTTCCGCGCATTTTTTCCAGTGCGCGGGCGAGGTCGCCCATCTCGCTCTTGCTCCAGATTTCGAGGCGCACCCCGGTTTCTCCGCTCGCCACCTGTTCAGCCCGGCGTGCCAGCGCGGCAAGCATGCCGGCAAGGTATTTCGAGAGCGCGAAAGAGATGGTGGAGGCCACAACCAAGGCGATCAACGCCGGTATGGCCAAGTCCTTGAGCGATCGGATGACGGATTTCTTCACATCGACGGTGGATTTTTCGACGCTCACCAGACCGGTGATTTTTCCCTGCTTCGTGACCGGGACAGTAGAAGCGAGGACGACCACTTGACGGTAGGGGTCACGCGTCCAGCGGGAGCCATATTCTCCGCTGCGGGCCAGGCGGACATCGCGCAGTTTGGATTGATCGGAGCCCGGCAGGAGGCGTCCTTCGGTGTCATGGCTGACCCGTCCGGAGGGGTCGTAAAGAATGATGCGAAGGTTCGGCGAGAGGTCGTGAAAGACCCTTCGCATGATCTCTCGCATCTGGGGAAGATTGTCGAGCGGAGCGGCGGACATCGTTTCGGCCACGACCATCGCCGTATCGATCATTCCCTGCTCGGTGGATCGCAGGTGGCTTCGCTCGATGCCATTGCGCACGTTCCATGCAAAATAAAGACCCGGAAGAAAAATCGCGGCCAGAACGAGAAGGAAAATTTTCCAATACAGGCTATGAAGTGGCGGCGCGAGAATACTGATGAGGCGCTGGATGAGAAGAACCACGCGTCCGGGCGAGCCAACTGGGGTCTCGGTTTTCACTCGCGGAACCGGTATCCGAGGCCTCGCACGGTTTCAATGGGATCCGAAGGCAGAAGTTTTTTGCGAAGGGTCTTGATGTGGACATCGACCGTGCGGTCGGTCACGCACCCGCCGTCCCGCCACGCCAGATCAAGGATTTGTTCGCGCGTAAAGACCCGCCCGGGGTGCGCGTAAAGACACTCCAAAAGATCAAATTCGGTTCGGGTGAGATCGAGTTTGCGTCCGTCGATTTCTGCGGAAAACCGTTCGCGGTCAAGCTGAACCCCGGAACCCATGGCGGCGGGTTTCCCTTGGGACCGCCGCGAGATCGCTTTGATGCGCGCGAGCAGTTCCCGCGTGCTGAACGGTTTGGCCATGTAGTCATCGGCTCCGAGTTCCAGTCCGACAACGCGGTCAATCTCCTCCGTGCGTGAGGTCAGAAACAGGATCGGCACCTCGGAGGATTTGCGCACCTCCCGGCAAACATCGAATCCATCCAAGTCCGGGAGGCCGATATCCAGCAAAACGAAGTCTCTCCCAGCCGCCAACCGAATCGCCTCGTGTCCAGACGCCGTGCGCTCGACATGATGCCCGGCGGCTGCGAGCGCAAATTCGAGCACATCACCAATCCCTGGATCATCTTCAACAATAAGGATGTTCATGTTTTTCGAT
>JBBQRY010000195.1:0-4583 GCA_038214335.1 Chthoniobacterales bacterium | reverse complement strand
ACAGAAACGAGCCCTCGCTCTACGAACTCGACGATTCTTATGAGGGATACGAGTGGATTGATTTCCACGATGCGGACAACACCGTCTGGTCATTTGTGCGCAAGTCCCGGACCGGTGCCGATATCGTATTCGTCGTCAATGCCACGCCCGTCGTGCGCTCCGCCTACCGGATCGGTCTGCGCCGACAGGGCTTCTACAAAGAGGTGCTCAATACCGATGCCCAAACCTACGGCGGCAGCAATGTCGGCAACCTCGGAGGTCGGTGGTCGGACGACAACTGGTGCTGGCAGGGGCAGCCGCATTCCATGCAAATCAATCTCCCGCCGCTCTCGGTCGTCGCCTTCAAATACTCCGAGACCGACGAAATCGAAGAGGGAATCAGGGAAAATGCTGACACGCTGAAAGGCTGAAAAGACTCAGGAGAAGGGAAGCCTGGAAACCATGACGGGCATTTATCCAGAGCGAAGCGAGGGCCCGGAGGGTGGCCGCCTCGGCCACCTTGGGGATTGATGCGGAGGTCACGCTTGATGGAGGAGTAGGGCGAGGGCGCCCCACCTCCGACCGTTTTCGGCGGAGCGGCTGCTGCGAAGCTTGCTCCTCTGTTCAGGAAGCGATGGCGTGGCGGGCTGCGAAGAACCGTTCCATGCGCACGTTCAAGTCGTCGTAGAAGCGTTTCTTCATCATTTCCATCACGGCCAATTTTTCTGGCGAGCTTTCTTGGACGGCCTTTTGTTCGAGGAGAAGCCGCTCGTGGAAGGCTTTTTCCATTTCGATGAGCGAGTTCAGAAATTCGCGGGCGGCGCGGGTGTGCTCGACGCCATCGAGGAGGGCATCTTCCAGCGGTTTGTTGCGGGTGACGGCGACGAGGTTGCCGGCGGCGAGTTGGGTCATGTAGCGCTCATGGCTGGTGAGGAAGGCGCGATGATCGGCGTGATACCGCACTTCGTCCCGGTCGAGGAGCATATCATAAGGACCTGCCTTGCAGAAAAATTTCAGGAGCACTGGGATGGTATCGACCAAGATGAACAGGAGGGTGAGGATGATATACGTGGTCACTGCGAATTGCCCGCCTTTGTTGCCTTCTTGGAAGAGGCGATGCAGGGCGAGTGTCTGGGTAAGAATATCACGCCGGGGTTCGGCGTTCAGTGCGGTGAGCCGGTCGGCTTCCTCGGTGTGCCGGAGTTCGAGATTTGCCTGAACCGCCTTCATTTCCCCTAAGCGGGCGTCGATCTGGCTGCGGAGGGTCTCGCGGATCTGGTTTTGCTGACCCACAAATTGACCGGCCTGATCTTGCTGGACTTGTTCCCGAAGCGAGGCGACGCGTGCGTTTTCCGTCTTTTGCTGTTCCGAGACGGCTTCCAAACGGGATTGGAATTCCGCGTTGGTGCCTTCGGTGGCCTTGCGGATTTGCGACTCGATGGCCGCCTTTTCCGCAGTCAGGTGCTCAAGCAATGCGCCCACCCGGATCGCTTCGGTGCGACGCCAAACGAGGTGGTCATCCTGAATCGACCGGGCGCGGGGTCCGAGTCCGATGATCCCACTGCGCTGCCCGTTGACTTCGCGCTCAAATTCCGACTGCCAATGCGAAAGGTCGGATTGGAGCGTGGTGTATTGAGGAGTGAGGGTGGCAATTTCTTTTTCGACCGCAGCGAGGCCTGTGCCAGAGGCTTTAGTCGCCTCCTCAGTGGCTTTTTTGAGCTCGGCTTGCTGCGCGTTGGTGAGTCCGGGCACAGGAGCGGCGGCCATCTCGGCGCTGACCAAAAACTTAGCGTTAAAGCTGTCATTCCAAAGCGCGCGTTGCTCGGCGATGGAAGCCTCGATCCCCGCGATCCGCGTTTCGAGCACGGCGCGTTCTTTCGTGAAATCCGAACGAATCGCCCTCAATCACGTATTCGATCTTCGGAATCAGTCCATAACGGCGCGTTCTTTCGTGAAATCCGAACGAATCGCCTGTGCCTCAGCCGCCCGATCTTTTTCAATCACCGACGAGATGGTGTCGCGAAAAAGCAGGAGAACCAGGGGATGCGAAATCGTCATTCCCATGAGAAAGGCCACAAAAAACCGGAGGACGAACTGGCCGAGCTTGCGAGGCAGGGAGAGAAACGGGCGATAGCTCGCAAGGAGCGCGCGATCAATCGACAAAATGATAAACGCCCAGACCGCCGCCACGGCAAAGATGATGCTGTGGTTGGTCGTGAGGGTCGAGATGGCGTAGGAGGAGGCGATGAAGGCAAACAGGCACGGAACGAGCACCGTGGCACCGAAGGCGACGTATTTGCGCTGTTCCCAGCCAGGGCAAGTCTCCAAGGTGTCGGTGCCGGATCCTGAGAGCCAAAAAAAGGCCCGCTTCAGGGAGGTATTGCGAGAATTCACGATGCCCAAATAACCACAGATTTGCAGAAACGCAAAGCCGGGAGATTTCCTAGGCTTGCGCGGAGGGGCAAAACCGAGTCCATTCCGGGAATGAGACTTCTTGTTTTCGCGGTATTGGGGATCACGGCTTCTGCGTTTGGGCAGGATGCCGACCAGCGGAAGCGGATGATCTTTTCGACCTCCGAGCCACGGCCCGATCCGTCCCCGATCGCTACGGCAACGCCATTGCCTGATCTCAAATTTCCGAGTCCGGAAGAGGCGGTGAAAGGGTTTTTTCTGGCGTTGAAAAGTGATCAAGTGGATGCTGCGTATGACGGGCTGGTGAAGGGAACGATCATTGCCGAGCGCGGTGAAAACGTGAAGGAGCTGAAAGCGAGCACGCGCAAGGCGCTCGACCACTACGGACCGATTGCTGGGTTCGAGGAGGTGGAGTCCTCGCAGGTCGGAGCCTCGCTGATGCGGAAAACCTGCGTCTCGCTCAATCAGGATCTTCCGTTGCGCTGGCGGTTCTATTTTTACAAATCCGGGAATGACTGGAAAATCGTGGACATGCGGATTGATGACGGACTGGTCGAGTTGTTCGAGGAGGCCGGATTGCGGCAGAAAAAATAGCCGATGAATTCAGTGGGGAATTTTCTGCGGTTCATTCGGTTTTCGCACACGATTTTTGCGCTGCCGTTTGCGTTGGGTGCAATGTTCGTGGCGGCGCAGGGGCTGCCCGACGGCAGGACGTTGGCGGGTATTCTTGCGGCGATGGTTTGTGCTCGCACGGCGGCGATGACGTTTAACCGGATTGTGGATTGGGAGCTGGATAAGCGAAATCCGCGCACGGCGGGGCGGCACCTTCTTCTGGATCGGCGCGTGGCAAGCGGCTGGTGCGTGGCGGCCTCGTTGGGTTTCGTGCTCTCCTCGGCGGCGCTGAACTGGCTCTGCTTCCTGCTGTCCCCGGTCGCGCTGGGGATGGTGTTTTTTTATTCGCTGACCAAGCGGTTCACGGCTTCCGCACATTTTTTTCTCGGCCTTGCGCTCGCTGTGGCACCGGTGGGGGCATGGCTTGCGGTGACTGGCACATGGGCACTGCCGCCATTTGTGCTGGCTGGGGCGGTAGTTTTTTGGGTCGCGGGTTTTGACCTCATCTATGCCACGCAGGATGTCGAGGTGGATCGGCGCGAGGGGCTGCATTCGTTGGTTGTCCGGCTCGGGGTTCCCGGTGCCCTGCGGCTTGCAATCTGGCTGCATGGAGCGGCGCTGGCGGGGCTCGTGGCCTTCGGAATTGTCGCGGGCTCGGGGAAAATTTATTTTTCTTCCCTAATCCTTGTCGTGGCCGCACTTTTTTACGAGCACATCGAAGCGCGGCGGGGAGAGATGCCGGCCATCCAACGCGCGTTTTTCCATGCGAATGCCGTGGTCGGCCTTGCATTTGTGCTCGGCACCTATATCGACTCCCGTGTCCTCCTCTAAACCCGCTCCGCGCCGCCGGCTTCGTTGGCCAAAAGTCCTGCTTCTTGTGGCCCTTGCCGTTGTTCTCGTTTTTGCGGGGTCCTTGATCTACCTCACCGCGAACCTGACCCGGCTCACCCGATGGGCGGTGAACCGTGCGTTGCCGGGAGCTGTCGCGGAAATCGGGGATGTGCGCTATGCGGGTGGGGGGACGATTGATGTGAAATCCTTCGTGCTCCGCGACCGGAAAACCGGCGAAGAGGTCTTCCGGCTGGCAGGCGGCAGCATGGTTTTTTCGTTTGATGATCTGCGCCGGCGCCAGCTTGGCGAGGTTCGACTCGTGGTCCCGCAGATCAGGATTTCACCGGCGCTTTTCGGACTTCTGCCCAAGGGGGGCGGCGGCGGTGGTGCCTTCATGCCGCGGCGCATCGTCAGCGATTATGCGGAAATTGTTTTCGAGGGATTTGGGACCACGAGTCCGGTGGTTCGGATGAAGGCCACGTTCGACTGGCAGTGGCCGGGTGCGGATCCCCTCGCCACGCAATCCCTCACCGCCTGGGATGTCCAGGTTTCCTCCCCGGACGGCGACGAATTCCTTGTTCTGGATTTGGTGAATGTCGGCGTGACGCTGCGCGGGCTGCTATCCGACCACGAAATTGCTTCCGTCCAACTCGAAGGCGGACGCCTTTTGCTCGGCAGCGCGCTTCAAAAAACTCTCTCGGGAGGAGGAGCTGACAGCTCACCGGCCTCCGATCCGGCAGGGGCCGGGT
>JBBQRY010000194.1:0-4588 GCA_038214335.1 Chthoniobacterales bacterium | reverse complement strand
TCTCGCCAAACACCGGGCCGGAAGAAGCCGGATCGATGCCCATGGCCCCGAATGGCGACTGGCCTGCGCCGATCTCGGTATCCCTAACGAGCCGCGGTGCCACGACCTGCCGTTCAAACGCCGCAACGTGTCGCGGAAATTTTTCTTCGCGTGTCCGGCGTGCTCGACCGTGCTCGCGCGGGTGCGTCGCCTCCGCCGCCCCGTGGCCTGCGTCAAATGCTGCCGCAAACACAACGCCGGCAAATATCACGAGAACTTTCGGTTTCGCCCGATCCAACCTCCCAGCCAAATCGCCGCCTAGACTTCTTCAAATGATGAGCGGACAGCTTACTTTGGCTTCGGTGAACTGCGCGACGCGCTGCGCAGCCAAGGAAACCCAAGCTCAACCGCCGCGTGGAATTGAACCTCGAAATCATACGGCTCGAATCCCGGCTCGGCGAGGCTACGATCCAGCTATGAACCACGAAAACCACGAAAGTCTTCTCTACAAGGAGGAGGTCTATGCCATTCAGTGAGCCGTTTTTGAGGTTTACCGTGAGATGGGCTGCGGCTTTCTGGAGGCCGGAGTGGGCAGATTCTGGGGCTTGGGCATTTAGCGCGCTTCCCATGCCTTCAACTCGTTGATAGAGCACATCCCAAGGGCCCGGTTGGGAATCAACACGCAGGGCTTGTCATGCCCGCATCCGCAGGCATTATCCCCCGTGCCATGCGACGTATAAAAATTGGTGTTCTGGGATCCGGTAAGGGGTCAAATTTTCGTTCTATTCTTTCTGAGATTCAAGCGGGGCGGCTTTCTGCCGAGCCGGTGTTGGTGGCCTCGGATGTTGCGGGGGCCGGAATTTTGGCGATTGCGCGGGAGGCGGGCGTGCCGACTTACGAGATCCAGGAACCGCAATTTCGGACCAAGCTGACTCCGGATGTCGAGCAGGCACTGGTGGAGGCCTTGCTCCAGGCCGGGACCGAGCTTGTGGTGCTGGCGGGCTACATGCGCGTGGTGAAGGCACCGCTTCTGGAGGCATTCCCGCGCCGGATCATCAACATCCATCCCTCGCTCCTGCCGGCATTTCCCGGAATCAGCGCATGGAAGCAGGCCGTCGAAGCCTGCGTTTCGGAATCCGGCTGCACGGTGCATTTTGTGGACGCTGGGATCGATACCGGTAAAATCATCGCCCAAACCCATATTTCTGTCCTTCCCTCCGATTCTCCGGAGTCCCTGCACGAGCGCATTCAAGAAGCCGAGCATATCCTTTATCCGGCTGTTGTGAAGCGGTTTGCGGATGGAGAATTGCCATGAGCCGATTTCGGATTTGGGATCTCAATCCCGAGCAGCAACGTGCCGCCACGCATGAGTCCGGCCCGATGCTCATCCTTGCGGGAGCCGGCACCGGAAAAACCCGAACCATCGTTGCCCGCATCACCTGGCTCGTCGCCCAAGGGGTCGCCCCCTCGTCGATTCTTGCCGTGACTTTCACCAACAAAGCTGCCCGCGAAATGAAGGAGCGCATCGCCGGAATGCTCGATTCCGAGAAAGCCTCCGAGATCACGGCCTGCACGTTTCATGCACTCTGTGTGCGGATGTTGCGCACGGATGCCGATAAGCTCGGCTACAAACACAATTTCAGTATTTTTGATGAGGGCGACCAACTCGGGCTGATCAAAAAAGTCATCCACCGCGTGACCGCGCAAGATGAGAAGCTCGATCCGAACCTTGCCAAGAACATGATCAGCAAGGCAAAGAACAACGGATGGGCTGCGCCGGAAGACGAGGAAACGGTGATCGGTGCCGTCTATGCGCGCTACAATCGCGAACTGCATGCGCTCAATGCCATGGACTTCGATGATCTTCTCATCCAGGCCGTTCGCCTGCTCGACGAGAATCCGCAGGTGCAGGAAAAATGGCGCACTCGGTTTCGCCACATGCTCGTGGATGAGTTTCAGGATACCAACAACCTCCAGCTTCGCCTCGTGAGCCTGCTGGCCTCCTGCGATCCGCCCAATGTCTGCGTGGTGGGGGACGACGATCAGAGTATCTACGGCTGGCGCGGTGCCCAAGTGTCGAATATTTTGGAGTTTGAAAAGCACTTCCCCAACCCCGAAATCATCCGCTTGGAACAAAACTACCGGAGCACCAACTGCATCCTCGGTGCCGCCAACCGCCTCATCCGCAACAACCCCCGCCGACGCGGAAAAAACCTTTGGAGCCCGCAGGAAGGTGGGGACCCCGTGCATGTCGTCTCGATTCCCGACGACAAGCTGGAGGCCGAGTTTGTGGTCAACGAAATCGGTGCCCTCCGGGCTGCTCATGACCTCCCATGGGAGGCGTTTGCGATTGCCTACCGGATGAACTCCCAATCGCGTCTGCTCGAAGCCAGCCTGCGCCGGATGCGCATCCCATACCGGCTCGTCGGAGGCAAGAGCTTCTTTGATCGGCGCGAGGTGAAGGACGTTCTCGCGACCATGGCCTGCCTCATGAATCCGTCGGATGATGTCGCCCTCCTGCGCATCATCAACACGCCGCCACGCGGGATCGGCGCGACAACCGTCGAGCTCGCCTTGGAACAAAGTGCCCAAGCGCACCAGTCGGTTTTCGAGACCCTCACCTCACCCGCATTTGCCGAGCAGGTCTCCCGCCGCACCGCAGCGGCTATCGCCAAATTTTCGGAAGAAGTCAGCGCTCTCCGTATCCGCCTTGCCACTCCCGACACCGATGCCGCCCAGCTCGTGACCGATTTCCTGACCGAATCCGGATACTTCGAGGACCTGCAACGCTCGTGCAAAACCCCGCAGGAACATCTCAACCGCGAAAGCGGAGCCCGCGAAATCCTCCGCGGCCTCCACGAATTCCAAAAGCGCTCGACCGCCGGGGTGCGCGGGTATTTGGATGAAATGACCCTCGACCGCGAGCGCGATGAGGACAAAAAAGACGATGCGCGCGGCGTCACCCTCATCACCCTCCATGCCGCCAAGGGCCTTGAGTTTCCTCACGTCTTCCTGCTCGGCGCCGAAGATGGAATCCTCCCGCACGAACGTTCAAAATCCGAGGGCACGATGGACGAGGAACGCCGCCTCTTCTACGTCGGCATAACCCGCGCCATGACATCCCTCACCATCACGCACTGTCTCTACCGCACGAAATTTGGCTCCCCTACAACGTGCCGGCCCAGCCCGTTTCTCAAAGAAATCGAAGGCGAGGGCGTGCTCGTCGAAACCTACGAGGAAATCGCCGCCAAACCCGCCACCCAAGAAGACATCGCCGCATCCTTCGCATCCCTCCGCGCCATGCTCGCCCGCGATTGATCCTAAATAGCAAACTTCCGAGATCCTCATCTCGACCGGGAAATAGCGGTCGTTTCGGGCAATTCTTCAGCATGTCTTCTGGCTCGCAACGAAGCGCGACGAGGGGGGCGCGCCAGCCATAAGCATTTCAGCATTTCAGCTTTTCCTCGTCCTGCTATACGGGGGGCATGTTGAAGAATCATTTCAGTCTGTTCCTTGCGCTCCGCTACCTGAAGCCGAAGCGGACGTTCGTTTCGACTATCACACTCATTTCGATTCTCGGGGTCACGCTCGGGATCATGGTTCTGATCCTTGTGATTTCGGTGATGACGGGGTTTGAGCAGGAACTGCGGCGCAAGGTGATCGGGTTCGACGCGCACCTTGTGGTGAGCAATCAGACGGTGATGGAGGACTGGACGAAGACGATGGAACTCTGCAAAAGCCAGCCGCATGTGATCGCCGCCGCGCCATTTGTTCAGGGGCCAGTGATTGTCGAGTTCAAGCACCGGCGCCTGGCACCAAAAATCCGTGGCATCGAGCCGGATCTCGAAAAGAACGTGGTGGATGTTTCGACCTTCATGGTGGATGGCCACTATGACCTTGATGGCGACAAAACTGTTCTGGGGTCCGAGCTGGCGCGCACGCTTGGAACTCGCGTTGGCGACAAGGTGACGGTTTATTCCCCCGGCAACCTCGGCCAGATCATTGACGAGTTGGACCGCATGGAGAAAGAGGGCGCGAGCGGCACCGCCGCAGGGGACCTCAAACAAATGATCCTGCCGCGCGAACTGGAAGTCAGCGGGATTTTTGAGAGCGGGCGCTACCTCTACGACAGCGAGTTCCTGCTGGTGCCGTTGCACATTGGCCAAGAGCTTTACGACCTCGGAGACGCGGTTCACGGACTGGCCCTCAAAACCACCGACCCTTACCTCGCCCCCGAAGTGCGCGACAACCTCAACCGGAAACTCACGCCGCCGGATTTTGCCATCACATGGATCGACATGAACAAGCAGATCTTCGACGCCATCCGCATGGAGCGGAATGTCATGTTTTTCCTCCTGCTCTTCATCGTGCTCGTGGCAGCTTTCGGGATCATGAACACGCTCATCACCGTCACCGTGCAAAAAACCCGCGAAATCGGGGTGATGAAGGCGCTCGGCGCCCGCACCCACCAAATCATCGGCATCTTCCTCGCACAGGGAATGGTCGTCGGCGTGTTCGGCACGATCACCGGCCTTGCCACCGGAATCTCCCTCGTTCAATACCGGAACAAAGTCAGCCGGTTCCTCACCGAATCGTTTGGCATCGAGAT
>JBBQRY010000193.1:0-4590 GCA_038214335.1 Chthoniobacterales bacterium | reverse complement strand
CGAAAAGTGCAAACAGGGAGAACAGGCGTCTCGCCTGTTTGGTGACTGGCTATTGTCTGCGGAGTCTCCACTCCCCACAGGCGGGACGCCTATGCTCCCTGACCTTCCATCGCCGATTGCACTTTTCAGAGATGCGCCCTGCGCCGCCGCAGGGTGCAGGCTTTCCATTTGACTGGCAGGCAGAACGGGCGGAGGATCATCTCATAGTTTTCCGTGGCATAATGAAACGACTCCTGACAGCCGCACTTCTTGTGGGAACCGCCTTCTCCTCGCGATCTGGAGAGGTGGTCCCGGAGTTTCTGCCCCAGGCGATGCTTCTCAGAAAAATTGCGATTCAGAATGCGGTGGCGCCAAGGAATCTGCCTGCTGGATTCAACCGCTACCCATGGAAATACGAGATCGTCGCGACCGTCTTCTGGGTGGGGGAACGCCCGACGGCGAACAACCCCATCCCCAACCACATGAGCTCATGGGATACCAAGTGGTCTGGCAGCTTCGGCGGCTATGACAATCCGAACCCCTCCGAACGAATCAACTTCCTTCCACGGGGTTTTGTGCCCCGCCAAAACCCGTTTTACATCGCGCTTCCCTACAACGATGTGACGCATGGGGGCACGAAGCCCGAGTCGCGTAAAGCCATCCCTTGGTTTCCACAAGCTTTTGAAAAACCAGGCCATTCGGTCTGCAAAGGAAGATGGGTCGCCATCCGCCACAAAGAACGCATTGCCTATGCCCAGTGGGAGGACTGCGGACCATTCCGCACGGACCACTGGGCCTACGTATTTGGCAACGAACATCCCAGGCGGAATCTGAACCAGTCGGCAGGCATCGACATCTCACCGTCCGTGCGAGACTATCTGGGCATGAGCGACAAGGGCATCGTGGATTGGAAATTTGTGGAAGCGAGCGACGTTTCCCCCGGCCCGTGGACAAAATACGGCGGAAACAACACATTTGTCCTTCAGCGCGGGGGAGAAAATCTTCTTCTCAAAGACCGCAATAATGCCCGGCCGGGCATTAGATAATCCCACCCGTTCGGGTCTGTCCTCCGGGCGTTGGCATGGTTTTTGCTGTGCATGCAAAGACCCTTCTCTCACCATGCTTCCCATCCTCGCCATCGCCGCCGCCAATATCGGCAGAAATCTACTCCAATCCGCCGCATCCGGCCCAGTGAACAGGACCCCGGATCCTGCCAAAGAAACCGATCCTGCAGCCTTCCAAAAGTTGCTTCAGCAGGTCTCCGCCTCACCAGAGGTTCAAAAGGCTTCCTTTTTGGCATCCGAGGGGATCTCCAATACCACGGATGCACAGCAGAAGCTGGGGGATCTCGGAGCCAGAATCATGCAAGATCCAGGCGTCCAAAAGGCCATCGCGGGAAGCAACAGTGCTGTGGAAATGCGATTTTTGGCCGACGGGTCGGTATCCATCAAAACCTCTGACGGGCGCCAGAAAACGGTCGAGGTCCAAGGGGACGCCAAAGTGGCAGCCTCCAAAGCCTCGCGCATCGTCAAGATCATGCAATCGGCGGACGGGTCGGCGGGAGGCGCGGCTGGTGTCGCTTTGACCCCGGGAGGAACCTCAAAGGAATTGGGGATCAGGATCGTGCCCGGAGAAGGTGCTGCCCGCCTCTTGTTCTGATTGCCTCTCTACGCTCGAACCTTTACGATGCGCCCATGCCAACAGCTGGAATCATCCGTGCGACAGGCCATGTTCCTTGCGGACAGGGCATCGTGTTTACGGCGCGACCCATGCGCGGACAATGCCTGAAAACCCTGCCCGCGTGATGAAGCCCGCTCCACAAGACATTCCCCACGAGCCACTGGGTCTCCTCCAAGGGAAACGGGCGTTGCTCGTGGATGACGATATTCATTTTCTTGGCTTTTTAGGACATCTTCTTCAAAAGTACGGAGTCGAGTGCCTGAAGGCACCTAGTGGAGCCGAAGGCTTGAAAATTCTGGCTAAGGAATCGGTCAACTTCATTCTCAGCGACATCAATATGCCCGGGATGGACGGCTACGGATTTCTTTCGGCGGTCCGGAAGCAAGCGCAGTTCATGGCGCTGCCCTTCATCCTGCTCACCGGCAGGCCGGCCTACAGCGGACTCCGGTCTGGACTGAGCATGGGTGCCGACAGCTATTTGCCAAAGCCGTTCGATGAGGAAACCCTTGTGGATACCATCGCCAACTGTCTCCTCCGGCAGCAGCGGCTCGAAGACAACGCCAGCACCCATTTCAAGGAGCAGAGGGTGAACGTATTAAAAATGCTTCCGCACGAGCTGCGCACGCCGCTCAACGGCATTCTCGGGGTGGCCGATCTCTTGGAAATGGGGGCGGCAAGCCAAGAAGACCTCCAGGAATACACGACGATTTTACGGACGTCTGGAGAACGCATGCTTCGGCTGACCACCAACTTTCTGCTCTGCGCCGAGCTGCAAATGCGTGCGGAAACCCCTGACCTGGCAAATTGCCTTTTTGGTGGCGAGCCGCACTGCGACACGCGGGGGATGGAGGAGATTTTGAAAACGAATGCGCTGGACCATGGGCGGTCGGCGGACATTCATTGCCAAATCGCCAGCGGACGGGTTTCCATGCCGTCGGAAGCCCTCTCAAAAATCCTCGACGAAATCTTGGATAATGCGTTCAAGTTTTCCCGTCCCGGGGAGCCGGTCACTGTCACGGGGGAAGTTGCCGGAGAGTTCTATTGCTGGCAGGTCGAGGACTGCGGACGCAGCGGCACCAATGCCTCCATGCTGGAATCCCTGGGCCTTTTCATCCAGTTTGAGCGCAAAGCCAACGAGCAGCAGGGAGCGGGAATGGGGCTTTATCTGGCCGAGAGGCTCAGCGCGAACTACGGTGGAAAACTGCTGTTCTTTTCCACTCCCGGCGGCGGCATCACGGTGGAGATCCACCTGCCGCTGACAAAGGAGCAACCCGCCACTCAGACTTAATGCACTCGATCGATCTTCCCCATCCAGAGTTCTGGTTTTATCGGGTCTATTCGGAATTGACCCTGTCGATACTTCACCAAGTCAACAACGAGCTCACCGGGGTGGTTTTTCTCTCGGAACTCATCCGGGACGACTTGGCTGCAGGCGAACCGGTCGGCGACAAACCCGACGAACTCAATTCCTCGGTTGAGAACGTGCTCCGGCTGACCAAACAAATGATGCATGTGCATCTGCCGGTCTCTCTGGAACTGGAGGAATCTCCCCGCGATCTGTGCGAGCTCATGCAGGAAGGCATCCCGATGCTCCGGCTGGTGTTACCCAAGGCGATCGCTGTATCCATGGAGCCGCCCGCCGCCTGCTTTCCCCGGGTTTCCGTCGCTCCCCAGGAGTTTCATCTGGTGCTGGCTGCGGTGGGCATGCTGCTCAGCCCCCGCTCCACGCGCTCCGCCGGCAAACTGGTCATCACGTCCGAACCCTGCCCGCCCGCGCTCGTTTTTTATCCCGATTACCCTGCCGACGAGTGGACAGAGGAGGTCGCCAGTCGGCTCGAATCCAGCGCCGCCTTCCTAGCTTTGAACCACCGGCTCAAGCGGCTGGGAGGAAGCGCCGGGGTTTGCAGGAACCCGTCCGAAGCTAGGCGCGGCGGCCTCCGGCTGCTTTTTGCCACAGAAATCTTATGAGCACCAGACTCCCGATTCTGGTTGTTGACGACGACCCTGTCATCCTGACCAACATGAAGCAGCTCGTCCAGCGGGCCGGCGCAGAGGCGGTCCTCACCGACAGCTCCGAGAAGGCTCTCGCGCTGGCGGAGGCATCCCTCTTTTCGGCTGTCATCGCTGATTACCAGATGCCGGGGATCCTCGGGCCGGATCTGCTGAAACGCATTGCCGCCATTCAGCCGGATGCGTCGCGGATCATCATCACCGGCATGCCTTCGTTGGAGGCCGTCCTGCGCGCGGTGAACGAGGGGGAGATTTATCGCTTCATCGCCAAGCCATGGGTCAGGGAGGAAATGACGGCCACCATCCGCAGCGCCATCGACCGCTTCGAGCTCCTCCGGTCCAATAAGGAATTGATCGCGCAGAGCGTTGCCCTCAACCGGAAACTGTTGGAAACAAACGCCAGGCTCGACAAGAATATCCAGGAACTAGAGGCGCAGCGGAACCTGCTGGCCGAATCCCGGGTTGCGATCGCGAGCAGCTTTCACCGTTCCCTCGAGCTGTGCCGGCGCATCCTCAATACGGTCAACCCGCTTTTGGCGGCCCAGAGCAACATGGTGGCCGACCTCTGCGAAAATATTTGCGCCCAAGGCCAGTTCACCCCCGAGGAGCGGCACGCCCTCCAAGTGGCTTCTAGGCTCTACGATATCGGGCTGGCAGGAATTCCTCCCCACCTTGTCGCAAGCATTCAGGCGGCTGGCGGGGAGCTCGATGAGGAAGCGGAAAAAGGGCTTCGCAGCCACACCATTTACGGGCAGACGCTCGTCGCCTTTGTCGATCCTTGCAAGCTGGCGGGCGATACCATTCGCTCGCATCATGAACGCTTCGACGGCACCGGATATCCTGACGGCTTGAAGGGACAGGTCATTCCGTGGACGGCCCGCTTCCTTGCGGTGGTCGTCGATTACGTGGATATGGTCAGCT
>JBBQRY010000192.1:0-4592 GCA_038214335.1 Chthoniobacterales bacterium | reverse complement strand
AGATCGCGGCTATGAAAAGTCGCTCAGCTCGCTCAACCGTCGTGCCATTGCCGATCCGAAAGTTGCCGCCGTCGTCGCCGACATCTTCAAAGCCATTGAGAAAAATGGCGATGAGGCACTGCTCCGGTTTCACAAGAAATTTGGAGGCTCCGCGCTGGCCGCCTCACAGGTTCCGGTGGCCCCGGCAGAAACGGCCCGTGCGTTGGCGGAACTGTCGAGTGAGACGCGGCGGGCGATTTCGGCCGCCCGAGCGAATGTCAGAAATTTTGCACGTCGGAGCCTGCGCAAAAGCTGGTTCATGAAAAACCGGCAGGGAGCTGTTGTTGGCGAACGGTTCGATCCTTTTCAGCGGGTCGGCATTTATATTCCCGGAGGCAGTGCGCCGCTCGTCTCCTCGGCCGTGATGACCTGCACGTTAGCGGCTGCGGCTGGGGTGCCCGAGATCGTCGCCGTGACTCCGGCAGGTCCGGATGGCACCGTGCATCCGGCACTGCTGGCCGCGCTCGCGGAGTGCGGAGCCACGGAAATTTACCGCGTCGGCGGGGCGCAGGCCATTGCGGCACTGGCCATCGGAACAAAAACGATTCGCCCCGTTCAAAAGATCTTCGGTCCAGGCAATGCCTACGTCGTCGAAGCCAAGCGGCAGGCGTTTGGCCGAGTGGCCATCGATTTGCTCCCCGGCCCCAGCGAGGTGCTGGTTCTCGCGGATGCCACCGCCAACCCGAATTGGATTGCCGCCGACCTGCTGGCGCAATCCGAGCACGGTCACGGGAGTCAGTCGGTGCTCGTCACCGATTCTGCCAAAATCCTGACCGGCGTGGAGAAAGCGCTCAAAAAGCAAATCAAGCTCTCGAAGCGTCCCAAGGCGCTTGCGGCGGCACTGAAAAGTGCGCACCTGATCCTCGTCCTTTCCATGGAGGTCGGAATCCGGATTGCGAACGCCTACGCCTCCGAGCATGTTTCGATTGCGACTGCGAGTCCGGGCGAGATTGCGCTGCGGCTCACCACTTCTGGAGCTATTTTCTTGGGGGGCATTTCTCCGGTGGTCGGGGGCGATTTCCTTGCTGGTCCCAGCCATGAGCTGCCGACGGGCGGTGCCGGAAAATCCTTCGCAGGCCTCACGGTGGACCAGTTCCAACGCCGGACCAGTGTCGTCATGTTTGATGAACCCTCCCTGCGTGCTTCGATGCCATTCCTTGAGACGTTCAGCGAGATCGAAGGGCTTGATGCACATGGACGCTCGGCCAAAATCCGGCTCGAGAAAAAATGATTTGGACGATCCGCGGTCGCGGGCACGACTTCGCGAAGCGCGGATGGATCATGGGGGTGCTCAATGTGACGCCCGATTCGTTTTCCGACGGCGGCTCGTTTGCATCGGTTGCTGCGGCGGTTGCGCATGGACTTCAGATGGTCGCCGAGGGCGCCGAGATCATCGACATCGGTGGAGAATCGACTCGTCCGGGAGCTGTGCCGGTTGCGGCAGATGATGAGCTGGCGCGCGTGCTTCCGGTGGTGGCAGCGCTACGAAAATCGGGTGGAGATTTCCTGCTTTCAATCGACACCTCCAAAGCCGTCGTGGCCGAGGCTGCGGTGGAGGCCGGGGCGGATGTCGTGAATGACATCAGTGCCCTTGGGGACCCGGCGATGCCCGAGGTGGTCGCACGCACGGGTGCAGGCGTCATCCTCATGCACATGCAGGGAACGCCGCGCACGATGCAGGCCGCACCGCATTATTCCGATGTCGTCGCGGAAGTGGGGGATTTTTTTCGACAGTCGATGCAACGGGCGGTAACCTGCGGCATTGACCCAATGAGCATCGCACTCGATCCCGGCATAGGATTTGGCAAGACGCCGGAGCATAACCGGCTTCTGCTGCGCGGCCTGCCTGCGTTCGGACCCATTGGACGTCCGCTCGTTGTCGGAGTTTCGCGCAAGTCGTTTTTGGGGTGGATCGCGGGATCGAACGATCCTGCCGCCCGATTCTGGCCCGGGGTGGCACTCACGAGCTTTTGCCGGGAGCGGGGCGCAAAGATTTTTCGCGTGCATGATGTGCAGGCTCACCGGGAGGCGCTTCGGATGACCGAAGCGATTTTGGGGAATGCTTGAGTCGATCCGCACCTTCCTTGGGGAGAATTGGACCTCGGGCGTCGAGATCGGCATCCTTTCTGTCGTCCTCTACTACTCCTACCTTTACCTGCGCGGCACGCATGGAGCGCGGATTCTGATCGGCCTCGCGCTGGTGTTCCTCACCCTCACGCTGTTCTCCCAGCTTCTCAATCTGCTCGTCATTGGCTGGATTCTCCGGAGTTTTTCGGTCTTCCTCGCGATCACGCTGGTCGTCATCTTTCAACCAGAATTGCGGCGCGCGCTCACCGAACTCGGAAGCCATCATTTTTTCACGTCCGCCTTCGAGGAGCGGGAGACGATTGAGGAAATCACAGACACGGTTTTCGAGTTGGCGAGCAAGGGGTTTGGTGCGCTGGTGGCCGTCGAGCGGGAAATCAGCTTGAAGACGTTTGTGGAGTCGGGGGTTCATCTTGACAGCGAGTATTCCAAAGAACTGGTGCTCACGCTGTTCCAGCCAAAGACGGTTTTGCACGATGGGGGAGTGATCCTGCGCGGCGACCGGATTGTCGCAGCCGGGTGCATCTTTCCCCTGACCCAGCGCGAAGACCTCGACCGCAACCTAGGGCTTCGGCACCGTGCGGGACTCGGACTCAGCGAAGAATCCGACGCTGTGGCGATTGTGGTCTCCGAGGAGACTGGCAAAGTCTCGATCTGCCACAGCGGCCTGATCGAGCGAGATATGACTGTCGAAAAATTTCGCCGCCGCCTCAGCCAACTACTTCTGCATGATAACTATGAAAGAGATCCTTCTTCACAACTGGAAAGCGAAAATCACGTGTCTGATCCTGGCGTCCGCGCTGTGGTATCTCATCAAGCAGAATCTGGACCGGGCAAATAACCGGTTTGAATTTCCACGTGATCGCGGCAACGAACCCGCCCTCCTTCTCGTCCCCCCACCACCCACCAATGACTCCACACCAAAGAAAACTCTTCGGAACTGACGGCATACGCGGTGTTGCCAACATCGAACCCGTCACCGCCGAGACCGCTCTCAAGCTCGGACGCGCCGCAGCGCATGTCTTCACGACCCTGAACGGGCGGCCCCATGCTCCGGGAAGCCGTCGCAAAGTCGTGCTCGGCAAAGACACCCGGCTCTCTGGCTACATGCTCGAGAATGCCATGGTCGCCGGCCTCACCTCCCTCGGAGTCGATGTGCTCCAGATCGGTCCCATCCCTTCCCCCGGCGTCGCCTACATCACGCGCTCCCTGCGAGCCGATGCCGGAATCGTGCTCACCGCCTCCCACAATCCCTACGAGGACAACGGTATCAAATTTTTCCGTCACGACGGCTACAAGCTCGATGATGAAATTGAAGCCCGGATTGAGGGGCTCGTTTTTAGCGGAGAAATCGAAAACGTGCGTCCCACGGCCACGAGCATTGGCAAAGCCTTCCGCATCGACGATGCGCTCGGACGCTACGTGGAATTTGCCAAGCAAAGTTTTCCACGCGGACGCACGCTCGAGTCCTTGAAGATCGCGGTGGATTGCGCGAATGGGGCCGCCTACAAATCGACCCCATGTATCCTGCGCGAACTCGGCGCCGATGTCGCCGTTTTTCACAATCAGCCCAACGGCACCAACATCAATGCGGATTGCGGCAGCACGCATCCCTCGCAGATTCAGAAATTCGTGCGGGAGACCGGCGCGCATGTCGGCATCACGCATGATGGAGACGCGGACCGCGTGCTGCTCTGCGATGAGAATGGAGATCTGGTGGATGGCGACGAGATCCTAGCCATGGCCGCCGTCGATTTCCTTGCCCGCGGATGCCTCCAAGGCAACACCCTCGTGGCCACGGTGATGAGCAATTTCGGACTCGACGAGACGCTCACCGCCCACGGCGGACGCCTGCTGCGCACGAAAGTCGGCGACCGCTACGTCATCGAAGCCATGCTCCGCGAAGGCTACAATGTCGGCGGTGAACAGAGCGGACACATGATCTTCCGGGATTTCGCAACGACCGGCGACGGGATCGTTAGCGCCCTGCAAATCCTCCGCGTCATGATCGATTCCGGCAAGCCGCTCAGCGAGCTCAAGCGCGTGCTCAAAAAATTTCCCCAGGCGCAGCGCAACCTACGCGTGCGTGAAAAGCCGCTCATCGAATCCCTTCCGGAGATCCCCCAGCTTCTGGCAGAAGCGGAGTCCGCCCTCGCGGGCAAAGGCCGTGTGCTTTTACGCTACAGTGGCACCGAACCCAAGATCCGCCTCCTCATCGAAGGCCGCGATCAGACCCTCATCGACCACCACGCCGATGCAATCTCCAACGCCCTTCAAAAACAAATCGGCGAATAGCCGCGTTTGCTTGAGCCCCGAAGCGGGCGAAAGACCGAAAGCCGCCCGACGACGAACTGGTGCATATGCGAAGTTGTCCGCGGCATCACGAGACGCCGCGGTGCTTCACACAATGAGAAGAACAACATCCTCCGCACGCACGTAGGAAATCAGTCCCGACCACCCGCTCGAAC
>JBBQRY010000191.1:0-4597 GCA_038214335.1 Chthoniobacterales bacterium | reverse complement strand
AAGGAAACCATGCAGCCGACCTCGCCATGTCCGGTCGAGGCAGAGCACATGATTTTTGGTGGCAAAGACCAGATGGTAGTTGAGGCTGAGGTGAGTGGAAGACATCGGAGTTCCGTCGCCCCTCCGGGGCGAGTTCGGTTTATATATGGGAACCCGGTGGTTGTCACCACCGGCTAATCACCGATGTCCCACTGGGACAAGCCGTCATCAGGGTACGGCTTCAGGCAGAGAGGGAATGGGGCTTTGCCACCCCCGAAATGTCATAATGAGAATTGCTGAATATTTTTCTGCACACATTCCAAAAAACCGGCTATAAAGCCCTACATGCCAGACTCCAGCATACCTCCCGGATCGGCTTCGATTTTTCCGACCACTGCAAATACTCAGAAGATCCATGTGGACGCGCTGAAGATGCGGGACCGGGTTTATTTTTCGACGGCAAAAGCCAGCTACCAGTTGACGGTTGGCAAGAATTCGCACTGCATTTTGAGTTCGCCGGACTCCTCGACGCGCGTGGGGCCGATTGTTTTGAAAGGCGGAACGAACGCCGACGTGACCGAATACACGCCAAACCGGATTTTGCTCGGAGGCCGGCTTGCCTACACGCTGGAGGACGAGGCCACGGAAATGACCACCACCCCGGTCATCGAATCTCTCCGCCTCGAACCCGGACTCGAATAGGCCCAATGCCGTTCAGTGGCTTGTCTTGATGGCATTCGCGTTCATTCGTTTCATTCGCGGGCGCATCTTCTTTTTCTCAGCTTCAATGTCCGACGCTGAAGTGACGATGGAGGTCAGCGTAGATCCCGTCCATCGCAATAAGCGCCTCATGAGAACCGCGCTCAACGATCTGTCCGGCATCGAGCACGAGGATTTGGTCCGCACTGCGAATCGTGCTGAGCCGATGCGCGACCACGAAGCTGGTGCGTCCTTCGAGAAGCCGCTCCAGCGCACGCTGCACGCGTCCTTCGGTCAGGGCATCAATTGCGCTGGTGGCCTCGTCGAGGATCAGGATGCGCGGGTCGGCCAGCATCGCACGTGCGAAAGAAACAATCGCATGCCGCTCACCGACTCGGTCAGCACGGCGGTGACCCGGCTGAAACTCTCCTGCGATTTGCGCTGCTGCTCGGTGATCCGACGCTTGAAGAATGTATTTAATTTCCAGAGACCCGGTGCAATGAGCAGAACAATCCCGAACAGCAGCCAATCATACCAAAGCATCAGAAGGGCCGTGATGAGCATCTGACCAAGCTGGACCATGCTCACGAAAACAATGTCCTGCACACCCACACGCACCGCATCCAGATCACTCGTGATCCGACCAATGATCCGCCCGACCTTGGTGCGGTCAAAATACGCCATGTCGCCAATCGCCCATGCGGCCGCCGGGAGAAGCATCGATCTCAGCAGGACCATGCCAATAAGGACATTGCGCTGGTGGGCATACGGCCGTGTGTAGCCGAAGACCCGCCGCAACAACCCGAGCAGGTCGAGCGCCGATTTCTCCGGGAGATTCTCGGACTCCGTGCGCAGGCTCGAAGCGGTCAGCGCCCGACGAAGCGATTTGGCGTCGGATTTCATGACTTTCCTCCTCCGGAAGTCTGCGCCTCCAACGCCTCCAAATGGCGCGCTCCCCGAAGGCTCTGGTGCATGGTATTGGCAATGCCCGCAACGTTGCTGATCTGCCCACAGAATTGCTGAAGGATCGCCGCAAAGACGACCAGCCCGGTCCCAATCTGCACCTCGCCACGCGCGGCAAGGAATCCGCCATATCCTAATAAAACCACCAGACTCACCTAGCTCAACAACCCAACCAGCGGAGCAAAAATACTCACTCTCCAAAATATCCACTGCTGCTGATCGCGCACAGCGTCGTTGGCCTTATCAAATTGCGCGGCCTGCGCCGCTTCGCAGCCAAACGCCTTGATCACATGGATGCCGCGCAGGCTGCCGACCAGCCGGGCGACCATGCTATCAACGAGTTCGCGATTGATCGCATACGCAGGCCCGACGACGCGCGAGAACCGACTCGATGCCGCCCAAAGTAGGGGAGTGATCGCCAGACACGCCACCGCCAGCTTCAGATTGATGTTGACCAAATAGACAATATAGACCGTCAGCGAGATCACCATGATCACCATCTGCAGCAACACCTGATCCACAAAGGACCGCAGCGCCTGCACGTCGCTCGTCACCCGATTGATCAGAGAGCTTGTCGCATTCGCATCGAAAAACCGGAAACTCAGCCGCTGCAACTTCTCATAAACCCGCGTCCGGATGCTGACCACAATGCGTCCCTGCGTCAGCACGTTGAGGCTCATTTGGTTCAGGTAGTTCAGCGCCGCCCGCAACAAGGCAAAGACCGCCAACGCAATGGAAATCGCCCCCAGCACACCCAGCGCCGACCAGCTTTGTGGAGGTGCCACCCCAAACGGCCAATGCGGAGCCGACACCGAAGGGTCCACCGTCCACCGCACAAAATCAATCGCCACCCCAGTCAGTCCAAGCCCCGCCAACCCCAGCGTCAACAATACCAGTTGGTAAATAATTATCGTCAGGTGCCGGTCGTGTCAATTTTCGCAGTCCCTCTCGGATTTACATCAATTCGAGCAGGTTCCAACACATTTGCATTGCACTCCGCTGCCTTCACTGGCGACATGTGCGGGACGCGATTCGATCCTCTCCAAATTCCTTCTTTCGATGAAATTCTTCTTCCTCCTTCTCACGCTTGCGCTCCTGCCTCTCACTCCGCTGCGCGCCCAATCAGAAAACTCCCAACAAATCGCTGACCGCTACGAGCAAATGCTCGTGCGTTCACCCCAGCCGGGCATGGCCTTTGACAAAGTGATCGAGTGGTATTCCGGGGCCGGCGGCGGAATCGATGTCCTCAAATCCCGTTGTAAAAAAGCGGCGAGGTTGGACTCCGATGCGAGCCGTCCTCACCTGATCCTGATGGGTCTGCTGGCCGAACGTCAGCGCACACCGAATGCGGCGAGGGAGTTTTACCGCAAGGCGATGAAGGAGGCCTCAGATCCCGCACAGGCAGCCAAGCTGCTTGCGGCATTGGAAACGACCGAAGGACAGTTTCCCGAAGCGGCGGCAGCCTATCAGACAGCTCTGGCCGCGAATTCCCTTGCGCCAGTCAACCGCATGGAGATCCTGCGTTCGCTTGCCCTGCTCTACCAGCGGTCCTTCGACGACAAGAAAGCCTGCGGAGTTTGGAAGCAGGCACTGGAGATGTTTCCAGACGATCCGTATGTCCTTGAGGAAGCGGGCGAGGGATTCCTTGCGGCGGGCGATTATGCTTCGGCACGAACGGCATTCACGCGCCTGCGGGAGACCGCGAAGTCGGATCCTTTTCGCAAAGTGGCCGCAACCCTCCGTCTGGCGCGCACCGCCGAACTCGATGGCGATTCATCCGAAGCCGTAAAAATCTACGAGTCTGCTCTCGAGGAAACTAGCTCTGGAAGCTGGATCCATCGCGAAGTGCGGGCTCGCATCGAAGAGCTTTTCCGCAGGAAGGACGACCTGCCGGGGCTGCTCGCGTTTTACGAGCAACGCACGATTGCCGTGCCGCAGGATGAGCAGTCGATGGCCGCTCAAGCCGATGTGCTGGAGACTCTTGGGCGCAGCGACGAAGCGCTCGAACGGCTTCGATCTGCCACCCGCCTGGCCCCCACGAATTGGCAACTGCGCCTCAAACTCGCCATGCGGCTGTAGGCCCTCGGCCACCGCGACGAGGCACTCACCGAAGCCCGCAACCTCGCGAAGCCATCCGATGCTCCGCCAGAGGTTCTGCTCGCTCTGGGCGATCTGCTTTGGAAGGACGCCGAGAAAAACCCCGCCTCCCGCGAGGAGGCCATCGCCACATGGAAACGCCTTGCCCCGGCGGATACGCAGGATGCCGCCCGCATCGCCCAACTTGCCGAAGTGCTCACCACAAAGGGAGAATCCGATGCCGCCATCGTCGAGTGGATCCGGCTGCTTGCCGCGCATCCCGATGCCTCGGATGCCCGCCAAAAACTGGCCGCACTCTATGTGAAAAAAAACGATCCGGCATCCGCCCGCTCCAGCCTTCAAGGCATGGTCGAGGGAGATCGTGCCAAGCCGGAGAATTTCCTTGCCCTAGCTCGTGCCCAGGCGGCGATGGAGTGGCCGGATGATGCCAAGCAGACGCTGGCTAAGGCGATCGAGACGTTTCCGACGGATCCCGATCTGCTCGCCTTCGCATGGCGGCAGGCGATGGAAGTCAACGATCCCGCAACAGCCGCCCAGCTCTTCCCCATGGTTTGTAAGGCCGCGCCCAACGACTTCTTTGCGGAGGATACCGTGAAACGCTACGCGTCGTTTTTGGATTCCCAGAAAGCCGCCCAAGCCACCATGGAAGAGCTCTCCGCCAAGCAGGCTGCGGACGAACTCGACGCCGCGCTCCTGCTGCGGCTTGCGATTTCTCAGAACAACCGGGAAGCGGCAGACCGCGCCCTCGCGAGCTTGCGGTCGCTTTCCTCGCCGGTACGCTCCGCCCGTGCCGCGTCGCTGCTCGCGGGAGCCTTCGGATCGCCGGAGGAACAGATTGCGGCGCTGCAGGCTGTGGCGG
>JBBQRY010000190.1:0-4650 GCA_038214335.1 Chthoniobacterales bacterium | reverse complement strand
GTCTGATTGCTTCGAGAAGAATTTTTGTCCTCCACCGGTGCGGATTGGGGGGAGCAACTGATGGCTCGACGGGGGGTGGGGGGATGGGGTAGGGAATGGGAATGATTTCCTCCCTGATTGAAGCGCTTTTGCGGGTGGCGGTGACGAGTGCGGCGTCGGACGTGATCCTTCGCGAGGGGATGCCGGCGGTGTTTCGGATTCAGGGGGCACTGACGGAGGTGGAGTCGGAATTGCCTCGGGAGGCGGATTTGCGGGGGCTTTGGGAGGCGTGTGGGGCGGGGATGGACGAGATGGATCGGGACGCGAGTTTTACGACAGCGGACGGCGTGCGGTTTCGGGTGAATCTTTTGCGTCAGTTGGGGCGGCTAGCGGCGGTGCTGCGGCGGATTCAGAATGAAATTCCGAGCATGGATTCCTTGGGGCTGCCCTGTGAGCTGCTGCGTGACTGGGCGGTGCGGCCTTCGGGGATTATCATTGTTTGCGGTCCGACGGGGTCGGGAAAATCGACGACCATGGCTGCGGTATTGGAATGGATCAACGGCACGGTGGCGAGGCACATTGTGACGATTGAAGATCCGGTCGAGTTCCTGTTTACAGGCAGGATGTCCTATTTTACGCAGAGGGAGGTGGGGATCGATACGCCATCGTTTTCCGAAGGATTGCGCCGCTCCCTGCGCCAGAATCCGGATATCATTTTCCTTGGAGAAATTCGGGATGCAGTCTCGGCACTGACGGCGATTCAGGCGGCGGAGACTGGGCATCTGGTTTTTGCGACCGTGCATGCTTCGGGGTGTGCGGATGTGGTGAGCCGGCTGGAGCTGCTTTTTCCCGCTGCGGAGCGCGAGGGGATGCGGGCGACTTTGGCGGCGCAGTTGCATGGGGTGTTGTGCCAGCGGCTTCTGCCCTCGGCGGCGGGAGGACGGGCATTGCTGGCCGAGTTTTTTGCTAATTCGGGGTCTTCGCGGCGTCTGATCGCCGAGGGTCGGATCAACGAGATTTCGGATTTCATTGTGCGCGGGGATCCGAAATGCGTGCAATCCTTTGGTTCGGCACTTGTAGGGCTCGTGAAGTCGGGGGTGATCACCGAGGAGGTGGCCATGGAGCATTCCGACAATCCCCAGGAACTCAGTCGCAGCCTGCGCGGCGTCAGCTCCTCCTTGCAGGCCACCAGGAGATAAATATTTATGGAAACTAATCCCTTCGATCTCGTCGATCTTCTTTCAAAATCCGTCGCCGCCGGTGCTTCCGACCTCCACCTTTGTGTGGAGGCACCGCCGATGGTGCGTGTCAATGGCAGCCTCGTGCCGCTCGAGGACCGGGCGCTGACGGTGGACTTCGCACGGGACCTTGTCACCGGAATCCTCACCGAGGCGCAGCGGGCGCGGCTGGAGGAGGAATGGGAACTGGATTTTGCACTTCAGGTCGAGGGGATCGGACGATTCCGGGGCAATGCGCACTACAGCCGCGGGGCCTTGGAAGCGGCATTCCGGTATATCCCAAACGTGATTCCCGAGCTGGGGCAATTGGGGCACCGGCAAAGTATTTTCGATATTTGTGCTTTGGAGCGAGGGCTGGTGTTGGTCACGGGGATTACAGGCTCGGGCAAAAGCACGACGATGGCCTCGATGATTCAGCACATCAGCCGTTCGATGCAGGGGGTGATTGTCACGGTCGAAGATCCGGTGGAATACATTTTCCAGAACAGCACGAGCATCGTGAAGCAACGTGAGATCGGCAGCGATACGAAATCGTTCGGCGAAGCCCTCCGGCATTCCCTGCGTCAGGATCCGGATGTGATTCTTGTCGGGGAGATGCGCGATACCGAGACGATCAGCGCGGCGATCACGGCGGCTGAGACCGGACATTTGGTGATTGCGACTTTGCATACGATTGATGCCCCGAAGGCGATTGACCGCATGGTGGATGCGTTCTCGGGAGATCAGCAGCCGCAAATCATTGCGCAGCTTGCCAATGCCCTGCAGGCCGTGATTTCGCAACGGCTCATTCCCAAGGAGGATGGCACAGGACGCGTGCTGGCGACCGAGACGCTTGTGGCCAATGCGGGCGTGCGCGCGTGCATCCGGGAACGCCGCTGGGAGCAACTCGTCGGGCTCATCGAAATCGGTGCCAAGGATGGCATGCACACCATCGATGAAGACTTGTCCGGACTCTACCTTTCGCTGCAAATTTCCAAAGAGCAGGCGGTGGCCAATGCGCGGGATCGGCAGCGCTTCGAGGTCCTCCTGCGCGAGGTTCCCAAGAAGAAGGGGATTTTTGGATAGCCGGATCGACTTGCTGAAGGGGTCGGCAATTTGATGAACCGGCAGATTGCCATGGGGTCGAATTTCGGATAGAGGATGGGGCCATGAGCGAGCTAAGAATGATCCCGATGCGGCTTTTTCTATCCGATGTCGCGTGAATTCGTACGGGTGGATCTGGATCGTGCGGCGCGGTGCGGACGTGCGGAAGCGATTTTCTGTGAGGGAAAGCTACCCGGCGAGGTTGCTGAGATTGCAGGCATCCTTCGCGCATCCGGGCAACCGGTTCTTGCTACGCGGGCGGGAAGAGCTCATTTCGATGCGGTGGTGGCGCGGTTTCCTGAGGCAGTCTGGCACGAGCGGGCCCGCTGCCTCACGATCGACGGACATCCGCCTGTCGGGAACTTGACCGTGGGCGTCGTCTGTGCAGGCACTTCGGATCTTCCGGTTGCCGACGAGGCGGCGGTTGTTTTGGAATCCTTCGGACATCGGGTTGAGCGGATCACGGATGTGGGCGTGGCCGGATTGCATCGCTTGCTGGGCGAGCAGGAGCGTCTGCGTTCGTTTGCGGTGCTGATCGTGGTGGCTGGCATGGAGGGGGCTCTTCCGAGTGTGGTGGCGGGTTTGGTGGACCGTCCGGTGATTGCGGTGCCAACCAGCATCGGATACGGCGCGAACCTCGGGGGACTCGCGGCACTGCTTGGCATGCTGACCAGTTGCAGCAGCAAGGTGACCGTTGTGAATATCGACAATGGCTTCGGGGCTGCTTGCGCGGCGGATGCCATCCTCCGCCTTGCGGCAGTGGAAAAAGCGTCCGTATGAAAGCATTTGTGCTCGGAGCGGGGCTCGGCACCCGGCTTCGTCCGCTGACCGCCCGCCGTCCGAAACCGATGGTTCCGATTTATGGGCGTCCGCTGATTTCACTGGGTTTCGATCACCTGATCGCAAATGGGATCACCTCGTTTGTGGTCAATACTCACCATTGTCCAGAGTCCTACGTAAGCCTGTGTGGGCCGGATGGCTACCGTGGGCTGCCGGTGGAGTTCCGGCATGAGCCGACGCTTCTGGAGACGGGGGGAGGGATCAAAAATGTGGAAGACCTGATCGGGGATGCGCCGTTCCTCTGCTACAATGGAGACATCCTTGCGGATTTCCCGCTGCGCCCGGCGGTGGCGCAGCATCTGGCATCCGCTGCCGTGGCGACGCTCGTGCTCAGGCCCTTTGGAGGACCCCTCCATATTCAGGCACGGGACGGGCGGGTGACCGGAATTCGGAATCCGGATTCGTGCGATCCCTCGTTTCTCTTCACCGGAATCACGATTCTCTCACCAGAAATCTTTCGCCACATTCCGGTTGGGGAGATCGTCTCGATCATTCCGATTTACGCCGAGCTGATCCGGCGCGGAGCGGTGATCGGAGCCCATGTGGTCGAGGAAGGGCATTGGTTGGATCTCGGAACGCGCGACGCCTACCTGGCCGCTCATCAGTTGTTCCAACCCGGCGGAGCGCAGCTCTCCTATGCCGCTCCCGACTGGCCTCGGACGGTGGACCCCACGGCCACCGTTTCCGCCTCCGTTCGCATGCGAGGAGCCTGTTCGATTGGCCAAGGAGCGAGCATCGGCGATGGGGCGCTGCTGGATCAATGCGTGGTTTGGGAAAATGCCGTGGTGCAGCCCGGCGCACAACTCACACGCTGTATTGTGCGCGATGGTGAAATTGGAGAGAGGCACGCCACGGACCGCGATTTTTAACCCATCGATCTATCTCTGGAAAAAAGTGCTGCGATTTTGGACCAGAAAAGGCCACGCAGATCACAATTATAAGTTATGGGACTGACCCCTTCAGAGGCGCTCGGCGGCGGTGACGGTATTTGAGAGGAGGAGGGCGATGGTCATGGGGCCGACTCCGCCGGGGACGGGGGTGATGGCGGCGCAGCGTTCGGCGACGGCGTCGAAATCGACATCGCCGACGAGGCGGTAGCCTTTTGGGTTTGAGGGATCCTCGACGCGGTTGATTCCGACATCGATGACGACGGCGCCGGGGCGGATGTGATCGGCGCCGAGGAAATGGGGGCGTCCGATGGCGGCGATAACGATATCGGCTTCGCGGGTGATGGCGGCGAGGTCGCGGGAGCGGGAGTGGGCGACGGTGACGGTGGCATCGCCGCCGGGGCCTTTGCGCATGAGGAGGAGGGCGAGGGGTTTGCCGACGATCATGCTGCGTCCGACGATGACGACCTTGCGTCCGGCGGTTTCGATGCCGGACTCGGTGAGGAGGCGGATGCAGCCGAGCGGGGTGCAGGGCACGAATCCGGAGCTTGCAGGATGAGCTTCTGTGAGATTTTCCGCATCTCGTCGATGATGCGATCCATCACTCGTTGGTTGGCGATGGC
>JBBQRY010000189.1:0-4674 GCA_038214335.1 Chthoniobacterales bacterium | reverse complement strand
GCCGGGGGATTACCTTTCCTACAAGCACAATGGCCAGCTCATCTTTGACGACACCGTTTTCGAGATGGCTTACCCGGAATACCTTGAACCCGGATGCGACGACAGTGCCATGGATCTTCATGGACGCCGATTTCGAGTGAGTCAGATGGTGACGCAGGGCCGACTCCGCTGGGTGCTGCGGTTGCTGCCGAATGAAATCCCCCACCCTTCCTCGATCAAAGTTCCGACGCCGGCTCTGAAATCCTTCCTGGAGGCAAAAAATGGGCTCTTCCTGATTTGCGGAGCGACCGGCAGTGGAAAATCCACCACGATTGCCTCAATGGTCCTGCACCGCGCACTGCGCCGACGCGAGCATGTGATTTCGTTTGAAGATCCCATCGAATTCATTTATCCGGAAGGACTCCCCTCCCTGATCTCGCAGCGTGAAATGGGCAGTGATGAGATGGATTTTTCCAAAGCCCTCCGGGCAGCCCTGCGCCAAGCGCCGGACGTCATCGTCATTGGTGAGATTCGCGACGGGGAGACGGCCGAGATTGCGCTGCAAGCGGCGGAGACCGGCCATGTGGTGGTCGCCACTCTGCATACGTCTTCGGCCTCGCAGACCGTGCAGCGTTTCCTGAAGCTGATTCCCTCCGAGCGGATGGAGACCTCGCAAGAAACTCTGGCGGACTGTCTTCGGCTCATTATGTGTCAGCGGCTTCTGCTCGATGAGCGCAAGGGAAAACGCTTCCCGATCCACGAGGTCCTTCTCCAGTATGACGGCGTGGTCAACATCATCCGGCGCGGGGATTTCAAAAAGCTCGACCAAGAACTTGAGACCGGATGGAAAAAAGGGATGTATAATTTTGAAAAAAGCGTCAGTCTGCGCTTTGACGAGGGGTTCTCGACCGGACTCCCAGCCGAAGCAACCCCATTTTCATGGGACGAGGTGGAGGACTACCTCGAAGCCCAACCGGAAGTTTCCCGATGAAATCTATTGATCTCAAATCCATCCTCAATTTCTCCGCCTTCCGCCCGGAACCGGATGATCCCTCCGCAGCATGGAGACGCCGGTTTCCCGCTGAGCGCACCGTCTTTTTCGGGCTTGCCCGCATGGGGCTTTCATGGCGGGAAATTGGGCGGGGATCAAAAATTGGAGACCGCGAGTTCGTCCGCGCGGAACCCAAAGAAATCCTCACGCAATCGGGCGATCACATCAAACCTCTCAGCGAGCATGGCTGGTGCGCGATCTCCATGAATACCCGGTATGTGATCAGCCTAGAAACCAACCTTTCCCGGCGCACAGGCAGCGAAGATATGCTCAAAACGAACGCCCGCAGTGTCCTGGGCGGACGCTTCGAGCGCGGCAAGCATTATGCGCTCACTCACAATCCGGAAACCAACTCTTCGATTCTTCTCACCATTGATGAAGACCAAGCTCGTAAGACCGAATCTCTGTTTACTGAGGGCGGATTCCGCATCGGTCGGATCTGCTGCGGTGCCTACGCGTTGCTGAAACACGCTCTCTCCGTCACCAATACCGAAAAAGGCGCGGATAATCCTGTGAGTTCGTTTTATATCGTCTGCTGCGAGGGTGCCGTTTGTGCACTCGTGCAAGAACAGGACCGCTGGCAGGAACTCCGCTCCCGAACAGACGTGTATGAGGACGATCTCACGCCGATTACTGATTTGCTCGCTCCGTTCCATTCCCGGCTTGCGCCCGAGATGGGCATCACGCTCATCTCCGATGAGCCACTCGAAGGACTTCCCGAACGTCTCGCTACGGCTTTTCCCGGACGAACTATCAACGATCTCTCCCAACCCGCCATGCTTGCGAATCTCATGATTCAAAACTGATCCTCATGCAAATCTCCACCCGCCAAATTGACGATTTCAAGAATGACCGGAAGGACATCACTCCTCCCCTTCCGGTGGTCCTTCGACTCGTCCCCATCCTTTTCTACTGCTCCATCGCTGTGGCGATCCTTCTGAGCAGCCTTTTTGCCCTGCAATTCCAGCTCGCCATCCAAAAACGCGATGCCCACAAAGCCCAGATCACATCGATCGGTGCCAAAACCCAGTCAGCCAGAAATGACCGCGCGGCTCTGGAAACCGAAATCAAGAAAGCGACCGACATTCAGGCATGGGTAGCCGGCTCGCGTCCCCTCCAGCCCCTGCTGGTCAACATCGCCCGGAGTATGGGTGCCCGCTCATCCATTGTCGATTTGCGGCTCGACCGCGATGCCGATAACCCCGCCCAAATCAAAATTGCCCTGCGTATGGCGACGGATTCCACCAAACAACTGGATGACACCGTTGAGAAAATGGCCACGCTCAAGTATCGCGCATTTTCCCCAACCCAATCGCTTGGTCGCGGTGAGCTCGACTACAAGGCCACGCTGGTCCAGCAGGATCCTCTCACCCTCGAACAGCCCACCCCGGAGACACCCCAATGAACAGTAAACACATCTCCTGCGCAATCATCGCCCTCTTCATTGTGCTTCTGGTCCAGTTCACACTCTGGGTCCAAGGCCACAGCCGGAAAGTGCAAACCGAGGCGGAAGACGCCCAACGGGCGGAGTCCGACGCAACCACTCAGCTCAGCATGGAGAACAACCAACTCGCAGACCTTCGCCGTCGCTCGGCGGACGACATCGAGTTCCTGCGGATCTGGCAGCCGTATTTTCTCACGTTCGATACCGCCCAAAGCGCGGAAGTCAACTTCTCCATGCGCGTCAAAGAGGCCAACCTCGTGAACCTTGCCCAACGGTTTGAACCCGTTCCCGTTAAAGGTAATGCCTCGATCCCCAATGCCCTCAGGGCCTACCTTACGTTTGAAGACGATTATGCCCGCCTGCTGAATTGGCTGGGTGAGGTCGAAACAAACATGCCCACCGTGCGCACTAGCAGCCTCCGCCTGTCGAAAGGCACCCGCGCCAATGACCTGCGGGTGGAAGTCATCCTTGAACAACCCCTTCTCAAAAAATGAAAAGCCAACGACCACACCGGAGCCTCTCACTCCCCAGCCTTCTCAGCGTCGTTCTCGCCATGGTCGCACTACCATGGTCTGCCCAGGCTTACAGCGATCCCAGCCTCCTTCCCGACGGACGCCAACGCGAGGAACTCCGCCCCGCCGAGCGCAATCCATTCGCCCAGCAGGCTTCCACGGATACCACCCCCAAAGCCACCGAGGACAGAGTCACCGAGGAATCCCGCATTCGCCGGATCGTGAAGGCCATGAAATTCAATGGCGTCTCGGGCTCACCGGGAAACAAGCGGGTTCTCCTCGGACCCCTCATTCTCAAGCCCGGCAGCGTCCTGCCTCCTTTGCTGACCAACCAGTTTGAAGTCCTGAAAGTTCAGGAAATCGACGACGCGGCAGTCATTCTCGCTTTCGTAGAACGCGATCCCACTATCGACGCCCGGCAAATTGTCCTGCCTTTCGCAATGCAACCTACTGTCAGCCAGGCCATGGTTGGGGAGGTCTTTGAAAACCTCACGGCCATGGGACCGAAGGGTGAGATGAAAATCCCGCCCCTCGACCATCCAGGCATCGCAGAGCTCCAAGATGCCAGCAAAGAGGCCAACCTTGAAAACGTCCTCAACCGCGACACCAACATGATGGGGGTCACCACCCATGGCCAAAAATCTCCAGACGACAAATGATTCCTCAGTCGCCTTCTCGCTCTGGAAACAAGCGACGCGACAGGAAATCCATGCCATTGCCGCTCCATTTACCCCTGAAAGGGGAATCAACTCAGGGAGCACAGGCGTCCCGCCTGTGAACGAATCTAGGTCCACCCCATTCCGTTTTCTCGGCGCGACAAGCGCGTTCACCTTTGTTGAAATCGTGGTCGCGCTCGCCATTGGCGCCGCGGTCATCATGGTATCAATCATGGCCTTCGGAGCCATTTCCGACACCTCCCGCCGCCAATCCGATGTGCGCCTCTCGTCGGTAGCTGTCAACTTCTACAATACCCAGAACACGCTCATTGCCGTCAGCGAGGCTCCCAGCTACGCTGCCACGGCCATGGCGGAAAGCCTGCGCGAGCAACTCCGCGGCGACGTCTCAGGAGCCAGTGCCGTCGTCTGCCTCCCGCGCAACTTGGCCAACACCCCGGCCCTCCGCGCCACCAACATCGCCCTCCCTCCGGGCATTGACCCCCGCACGCTCGTCACTCCACAGGATTTTGCAACGCAGCTCATCGATAAAACGCAAGTCGTTCACACCATCTTTGGAACCAATTCCGCCACGAATCTGTCCATCTACATCCTTAATTATTCGGGCGATAGCGCTTCCGTCAATGTTCCGGCCATTTACGAAACCGATTTCGTCAAACTCACCAACGAAACACCTGGGATTTATGCGACAGTGCGTCGCTACCAAGGTGCGAAAATGACTGCCTACTACCATGTTTTTTACTCGGCACAGGATGTCGCGCTGGCCACTCCAAATGCTACCAACTCGTATTACCCTCGATCGGTTTTTTTCCAGCGCGATGGCTATGGTCCTGCCCGTTACCAAGAAGCTGAAAATCGGCCATTTTACTTTGTCTGGTGGCCCGATCCCTCAAGATCCAAACTGGTTTCCAGCTACGCCTATACAAATATCACCAGTACCAACAGCCCGAGATACGAAGATCATAGCATGGCCGGAGCCACCTCTCTGTTCTTTGTCATCCCAGCCTTTCCCCC
>JBBQRY010000188.1:0-4688 GCA_038214335.1 Chthoniobacterales bacterium | reverse complement strand
TCGGGGAAATCCCCCTCACGCCTGACAGACCCGCGCCTCTCTGCCAAGGCAACCGCCATCCCTCCGCCGCAGGCGGCTTTTTCATCCTTCATCCTTCATCCTTCCAGAGTCCCCCCTCCGATTCCGCTTTTCAATTTGGCGGGCATTCTGGCAGACTGGCCGCCATGAATCACACCCCGCGCGAAATCTGGTTTGTTACTGGCAGTCAGCATCTTTATGGCGAAGAGACAATCCGTCAGGTGAATGCCCACAGCAAGGAGATCGCGGAGTCGCTCGACGCCTGCACCGAGATCCCGGATCGGATCGTTTTTAAGCCGTGCGTGAAGACGTCGGAGGAGATCACTGCCATTTGCCGCGAGGCGAACAATGCGGCGCAGTGTGCGGGGCTCATCTTCTGGATGCACACGTTCTCACCTGCGAAGATGTGGATTGCGGGGCTCAAGCAACTCGCCAAGCCGTTCTGCCATCTGCACACGCAGTATAACCGGGACATTCCGTGGGCTGAGATTGACATGGATTTTATGAACCTTAACCAGTCCGCCCATGGCGACCGGGAGTTCGGATTCCTTTGCTCGCGCCTGCGGATCAACCGCAAAGTGGTGGTGGGCCATTGGAAAGATGATGCCGTGCGCTCCGAACTCGGGGCCTGGTCGCGCGTGGCCTCGGCATGGGCTGCGATGCAGGAGATGAAGGTCGTGCGGTTTGGCGACAACATGCGGCAGGTCGCAGTGACCGAGGGAGACAAAGTCGAGGCCCAGGCGGTCTTCGGATTCTCTGTCAATACCCACGGGATCGGCGACCTCGCGGACGTGATTGCGCAGCAGGCGGATTCCGATATTTCCACACTCTGCGAGGAATACTCCTCCGCCTACACGCTCGCGCCGGAGCTGGCAGCCAACGGCGATTCCCACGCAAGCCTCCGCGAGGCAGCCCGCATCGAACTCGGACTTCGCGCGTTCCTGGTGCAGGGCGACTTCACGGCGTTTACGGATACCTTTGAAGATTTGCACGGACTTCGGCAATTGCCCGGTCTTCCGGTTCAGCGGCTCATGGCGGAGGGATATGGATTTGGAGGCGAGGGGGACTGGAAACATGCGGCGCTGGTGCGGACGATGAAAGTGCTGGCGTCCGGAGCGGATGCCGGCACGTCGTTTATGGAGGATTATACCTACCATCTCGCTCCCGATGGCATGCTCTGCTTGGGTGCGCACATGCTGGAGATTTGCCCTTCCATCGCCGCCGCCAAGCCGCGGTGCGAAATCCATCCGCTGGGAATCGGCGGCAAGGCGGATCCCGTGCGGCTCGTCTTCGACGGAAAACCCGGCCCGGCCCTCAATGCCTCGCTGGTCGATCTTGGAAACCGCTTCCGCCTCCTCATTCACGAGGTGATTGCGCATCCGTCCGCACATCCGCTTCCGAAACTTCCCGTAGCCCGCGTGCTCTGGGAGTTGCTGCCAGATTTCAAAACCGGAGCGGCGGCATGGATTCAGGCCGGCGGCGCCCACCACACCTGCTTCAGCTATTCGGTGACGAAGGAGCAGTTGGGAATTTTGGCCGACATGGCGGGCATCGAGGCCGTGGTCATCGACAAGGATACCAACCTGCGCGCTCTGGCCAATGAGCTGCGCTGGAACGACACCGCCTTCCGACCATGAACCACGAACACATCCGCACCGAGTGCTGCGCCGCCAACCAGCAACTCCCCGCTACAGGTCTGGTGGACCTCACTTTCGGAAATGTCAGCGTGCTGGATTCCGAAAGCGGCGTCTTTGCGATCAAGCCCAGCGGAGTCGATTACGCAGACCTCACTCCGGAGTCCATGGTGCTTGTCGATCTTGAAGGCCGCATCGTCGAAGGCGACCTGCGGCCCTCGTCGGACACCCCCACCCACCGCCGCCTGTTCGAGGCATGGGGAGCCTTCGGAATCCGCTCAGTCGTTCACACCCACTCACGCAACGCCGTTGCTTTTGCGCAGGCAGGTCGCTCGCTCCCGTGCCTCGGCACCACGCATTGCGACTCGTTCCGGGGCAATGTCCCGGTCACCCGGGCACTCACTCCCCAAGAAGTCGAAGGCGAGTATGAATGGGAAACCGGGAATGTCATCGTCGAGTGCTTTTCCGCACTTGATCCCCTCACGATTCCTGCGGTGTTGGTGAAAAATCATGGCCCGTTTGCATGGGGCGCCACAGCCGCCAAAGCGGTCGAAAATGCCCTCACCCTCGAAATCGTCGCGGACATGGCCCTAAAAACCCTCGCCATCAACCCCGTCGTTCCGAACGCTCCGGTTTATCTGCTCGCCAAGCACTTCGATCGGAAACACGGAGCCGCAGCGTATTACGGGCAGGGGTAGAGGTTGGTTGTTGAAGAAGCTTGAAACAACCCGTGACGTTCGGGGGGCGGACGGCTAGGATGCGGCATGGACAAACCGACTTTTGCTGGGCTGGGACTTTCGCCCGAGATTTTGAAAGCCACTGCTGACCTTGGATTCGAGGAGGCTTCACCAATCCAAGCGGCAGCGATTCCCGTGCTGATGGCGGGGCACGATGTGGTGGGCCAATCGCAGACCGGCTCGGGAAAGACCGCGGCCTTCGGAATCCCGGCCATTGAGCTGTGCGATGCCACGGATCGCTCGGTGCAGGTCCTCATCCTTTGCCCCACCCGCGAGCTCGCCACCCAGGTGGCTAACGATATCCACAAGCTTTCTGCCCACAAAAAAGGGATTCATGCGGTGCCGATCTACGGTGGAGCTTCGTATGAGCGCCAATTTTACGAGCTGAAAAAAGGTGTGCAGATTGTCATTGGCACTCCCGGTCGTCTCATGGACCACATGGAGCGCGGCACCTTGGCTCTCGGACAGGTCAAAATGGTGATCCTTGATGAAGCCGACCGCATGTTGGACATGGGGTTCCGGGAAGACATTGAAAAAATCCTTCGGTCCACTCCGAGCGAGCGACAGACCGTCTTTTTCTCCGCGACGGTATCCAAGCCGATCCGCGATCTCATTGAGCGGCACTCGAAATCTCCGAAGTCGGTCAGCATTCAGCAGCGCGAAGTCACCGTGCCAACCGTCGAGCAATGGTATTACGAGACTCCGCAGCGAATGAAATTCGAGGCCCTGCTCCGCCTCATAGATTATCACGGCTTCCGCCTCGGAATCATTTTCTGCAACACCCAGCGGATGGTCGATGAGCTCGCGGACGATCTCATTGCGCAGGGGTTCAGCGCGGACCGCTTGCATGGCGGCATTGCACAGGCCCAGCGGACCCGCGTGATGAACAAATTCAAAAAGGCGGAGTTCGAGTTCCTTGTGGCGACGGACGTTGCCGCGCGCGGGATTGACGTGGAGGATCTCGAACTCGTGGTGAACTTCGACCTGCCTTATGATTCGGAGGACTATGTCCACCGGATTGGACGCACGGGCCGCGCCGGACGCAAGGGGATGGCGATCACGTTTGTTTCCGGACGCGATATCTACAAGCTCCAATACATCGAACGCTTCACCCGCACCAAAATCCGCCGGGGCACGATCCCGACCGCCGGGGAAGTCGAAACGAAAAAAATCGACTCGCTTCTCACCCAAGTGCGCGATGTGCTCCAGCGCGGCAATCTCTCGATGACCCAGATCGACCGTCTGCTCGAAGAAGGCTTCAACTCGACGGATATTGCTGCGGCACTTTTCGAATTACTCTCCGGACCCGAGGGGTCGAAGGACACGCAACAAGACTCGAAAAAGGACTCCCCCAAAGACGGGCGCAAAGACTCGCGCGGCGAGGCACCGTCTTCCGCAAAGTTTCCTGCCGCTTCGACCAACGAACCGCCGCCCTCCATGCGTCCACCGGCCCGCGGCATGCAGTGGGTGCGGCTCAACGCCGGTCGCGAATCGCGGATCACCCCGCGCGATATCGTCCTCCTCCTCGAAGATGCCCTCGGACTTCCCGGACGTTCCGTGGGCGTCATCGACATCTCGATGGGCCAATCGTTCGCTCAAATCGGCGACCAATACACCGATGCCCTCAAACACGAAAATAAGGAAATCCAGATCCAAGACGGCGTCGTCGAAATCTCCCTCATCCCCACCGAGCGCCGGCCCTTCGAATCCAAGAAACCATCCGGCGATAAATCCCACTTCAAAAAGAAGAAAAAATACTGAGCGAAGTTTTCAGTTTTCAGTGCAGCAAGCGGAGGCTGGGTCAGCACATTTCGGTATGCAGGGGCGTGGGCTTGCATCCTTCCTACTTTTCAACAAAGAGGATGCGGCCGCATTGGGGGCAGGAGACGATGGATTTTTCGGCGCGCAGCTCCACGCTGGTTTGGGTGGTGACCTTCATGTGGCAGCCGGTGCAGACATCGTGTTCGAGGGCCACCACGGCGGCGGAGTTTTTGGTATGGAAGAGGCGCTGATACCGTTCCAGCAGGTCTTCATCAATGGCTGCGGACGCCGCTTGACGCGTCTGCTCGAGGTCGGCGATCCGGGAATTGAGGTTGGCTTCCTTTTCGACCAGCCCGGCAATCTGCGCATCGAATTTTGATTTTTCCGCCACATGGGTTTGCTCGGCGGCGGCAATCGCTGGCTTCAAGGTTTCGGCCTCTTCCATGAGCTCGAGTTCCTGGTCCTCAATGCCGGAGATGGCTTTTTCGACGGTCTCGATCTCATGGGACAGCGCAGAAAATTCCTCGTTCTTGCGGGT
>JBBQRY010000187.1:0-4723 GCA_038214335.1 Chthoniobacterales bacterium | reverse complement strand
CCTGCCTGAATGACAAATTCGCGTCCGCGCTCCCACATGCGGATGACGATGTTGCGAAACGTGGGCACCCGGTAGTCCGGCATTTCCAGAATGAACGGCTGGGTTTTGATTTTCAAAATCCATCGATTCATCACCCAGGCGAGCGGCATGGCGACCATGGCGCCCACAAAATGCATGCCGAAGAGCGTCCAGCCCGCAACGATGGGGCCATAGACCGGCTCCACAAAGGCCCCAATGAGGAGCACATAAACGGGCAGCCGCGCCGAGCAGCTCATGAATGGGGTCATCAGAATCGTCGTGAGCCGGGCCTTCGGGTCCTCCAGCGTGCGCGCGGCCATCACGCCCGGAATCGCGCAGGCATAGCCCGACAAGAGCGGCACAAAACTTTTGCCATTTAGCCCGCACCATCCGAACAGCTTATCCATCAAGAAAGCCGCCCGGGCGAGGTAGCCGGTATCTTCAAGGATCGCGATGAAGAAGAATAAGATGAGGATTTGCGGCAGGAAGACGAGCACCCCGCCGACCCCCGCAAGAATGCCATCCGAGACAAGACTTTGGAGGACCGGCGTGCCCGCCATCCATGGCGAGATCACCGCTTGCACCCCGCTGGTTCCCCATTCCACCAGGTCCATCAATGGCCCCGCCCACGCATACAGACTCTGGAAAACCACATACATCACTCCGAAAAAGATCAGGCTGCCCCAGACCCGATTGAGCAGCAGCGCGTCAATGGAATCCCGCGTGCGGGCGACTGCCCGGTTGCCCTTCACGACTCCATCCAGAAGGGCCTCAATGTGGCGGTAATGCAGCACGGGCTCCGCCGAGGCGGGATTCAATCCGTGCGAGCGGATCACCCCACGCGCCTGCTCCAGCAGAGGACCCAGCAAATCGCGGTGTCCGATTTTATCGGCAAACGCACTGTCCGAGTCGAAAATCATGCGCAAGGCCTCGGGGCCGGTGACATCAAGATCGGCCACGCCCTCTCGCACGATATCCCTCGCCTCATCTAAAAACTCTGGCCACAGGATGCGCGGAATACGACGCGGTTCGGCCAGGGCATGGAAAATCGCCTTTTTCAGTTCCTCGACTCCCGTCCCACGCTTGGCAACCGTCGTGACCACCGGCACTCCCAGCCGATCCGCCAGCAGCGTGGTATCTATTGTCAGCCCATTCCGCTTGGCAGCGTCCCACTGATTCAGCACGACCACCATCGGGATGTCCAACTCCGCCGCCTCCGAAACCAGCAGCATGTTGCGCTTGAGGTTCGTGGCATCCAGCACGCAGACAATGAGATCCGGCGCAGGGGTTCCCCCGCGTCCGTCGAGCGCATCCATCACCACCCGTTCATCCGGAGACGCTGCCGCGAGGCTATATGTCCCCGGAAGATCCAGAATTTCCATCGCCACGTCGCCGGTCCGCATGGTGCCGACCTTCATCTCGACGGTGATCCCCGGATAATTCGCAATGTGCTGCCGCATCCCTGTCAGCCGATTGAATAAGGTGGATTTCCCGGTGTTCGGATTTCCCAAAAGCGCAATCCGCACCATCCGCGGAGGTGACATCACCGCACCACTCACAGAACCTCCTTCACCCGAATGAGATCCGCTTCACATCGCCGGAGACTGATCTCCTGCCCCGCCATCTCAATGGAAATCGGATCACCCAGCGGTGCCACCCGCGAAATCCGCACCTGACAACCCGGCAAAAATCCCAGCGCCGCCAACCGTCCCGCCCGCGCACAGGCACTCGAAATCTCCACAATCTCGACCACCCGCCGATGTCCGACCCGGCCCAGATTTGAAAGAGGTTCGCTCACAAGATCTCTCATGATATGAGACTCTGTCTCATTTGCAATAGAAATGTTGTGACCTGCGTCATTTCATCGGAAATGGGTTTATTTCCAGTCTGGAAACGTCTGGGCAAGGTCGGTCAGGAAAAAAACAACGAACCCGCATACGTGTAGGCGACAAAAATCGCGGCGGCGAGGAGGATGCCGGAGGCGCGGGCGGTGGTGTCGTTGAAGACGGCGTTTCGGAAATGGGCACAGGCGGATGCGAAGCCGATCCAGAGGAGGGGGAGGCAGAAAAGCCAGAGGCTGTGGTGGGCGAGCGTGATGGCGAGCGGGGGGAACGACGACGCGACATTTGGTGCGTAGCCGCCTGCTTTGAGCAGCACGTTGACGGCAAGCATGCCGAGGGCAAGGAAGACAAACTGAGTGCCGGCGATGGAAAGGATCATGACGTGGAAGCGAGGGCGCGGCGCATGACATCCAGCGGGGCGGCTCGGTTGAACCAGATTTCGAAGGAGAGAGCACCTTGGTGGAGGAGCATGCCGAGGCCATTGGCGCACCGGGCACCCGCCGCTGCGGCATCCTCCAGCAGGCGGGATGTGCCTGCGGCATAAACGGTGTCATACACCATCAGATTGGGCGTGAGCAACTTGGGTGGGATGAGAGCGGGATCGCTGCGCCGCATTCCGACCGAAGTCGCATTGATCACGATATCCGCATGGGCCAACTGAATGCGAAGGGCGTCGGCATCGAAGGAAATCGCCTGCAGCCGCTCGACCGGGCCGATGAGCCGGTCGCTGCGGAACATCGGGGCCAGTTCCGCCGCGAGAGCTTTTGCCTTTTCGAGCGTGCGGTTCACAAGGACCAGGCGTTCGCAACCTTCCATGGCACATTGAACCGCGATGGCCCGGCCGGCCCCGCCTCCGGCCCCGAGCAGCACGACACGCAAGTCCCTCAAATCCACGCTAAACTCCTCGCGGATCGCGCGCACGAGTCCGGGTCCGTCGGTATTAAACCCGTGCAATTTTTCGCCCTGCACAAGGACGGTATTCACGCTGCCCGCGCGGCGGGCGTAGGCATCCGCTTCATCGACGGCTGCGAGCGCGGCCGCTTTGTGGGGAATCGTCACATTCGTGCCAATGAACCCCGCACGCGGAAGAGCGCGGAAGGCGGCTTCGGCGGACTCCGAAGGCACATGGATTTTCACATACCGCATCGGAAGCCCTGCGGCTTCGAGGGCGGCGTTGTGAAATCCGGGCGATTTCGAATGTGCTACCGGATCTCCAAAAACTCCCAGCCGCGCCGGGGGAGTGAGAGCGGAAAAAACCGAGCCGCCCGCGATCAAGTCTGCCGCTGAATATACCTCGTCCATCGTTTGCCAAGGAAATCAGGCCAGCGCGTCCCCGGCAAGCTGTCAAAATGGCCCACCAAATCCGGACGTGAATTTCTCTACAGAAAATCCTGCGGTCGGACGCGTTCGTTCAGGCTGCCGCAGCGCGGACAGGTGGCGAGTTCGGATTGGGAAGAATCCGCAAATTCCATACAGCACACTCCGCACCGCAGGCGATGGAGCAGACGGTGACGCAGCCGTTTCCTACGAAGCAATTCATAGCTGATCCATACAGAAAAAATTCCGCTCAGAAAGACGAGTAGGCAGATAAAAACCAACCATGCGAGGGGCAGCGCGATCATGGTGTGGCCAGCGGTTGAATATCCGTCCCCCATTGAAAAGTGACGAATCCCCATGCTTCGTCTCCCGTCGAGGGAGCAAAAACCAGTCCCCGCAGCAGGCTCGTTGCCTTGGCATCCAAGGCCGCATTTCCCGAACCCTGCTGCAAAAAGAGATGCCGCACACGCCCGTCCTCGCCGACCGCCGTGAGGAAAACCGGAGGCCGTGGATCGAACCCCTCCGGCACGGGAAAAATCGTGCTTTCTGGGAGGGGTGGCACGCGTGCTTCGAGCGCATCGGTGGCCAGGACTTTGGTCGGCACCGGGGCTGGGACGGATGTTGCGAGCGTCGGCTTGAAGCGGCGCACCGGCCCCGCCGGAAAGGCGAGTGCGGGCCTCTCTGGAGCCGCAGGCAGGCCGGCGAGGGCGGACCGGTCGAAGGCAAACCCCGGCAGGTAGGTGGTGGGAGGCACCGGATCCGGCAGGTCGAGTCCGCGTCCCGGCGCAAAGACTGCCGAGTCTGCAAAAGAAAGAATCCCTTCCAACCGCTCGGCCTCGGGGGTTCCAGGCGGAATAAAAAAGATTTGGGCAGGATTCGGACCCGCATTTTCCGATCTCGGATACAGGATCGAGAAGGCAAAGAACAGTCCGATATGGACGGCGACCGCAAACACAATCGTGAACGGCAGCAGGAGGTGCAGGTGATGCCGCCCCGGCCATTCAAAGATAAAACCGTCCGCTTTCATTCGCCATCCGAGGTGGCAATGATCGTGGGGAATCCGAGCTCCAACGAAATGGACATCACCTTGGCCACGAGCTCAAACGAGGCAAACCGATCTGCTTTGATGATCACCGTGCGGGTGCGTCCGTGCTGGCTTTCCAGCTTAGATCGAAGCAGATCGAAGCCCACTTCACGGTTCTCAAAATAGACGGAGGATGTTGGAGAGGAGGTGATGCTGATCACTTGCGGGTTGCGCTGGGGGGCCAGCAGGAAGGGGGAATCCGGAACCGCCACCGCCACGCCCGGCTGCAACAGGAACGAGGTGCTCAGGATGAGGAAAAAAATCAAAATGAGCACGACATCGAGAGCCGGAGCCACAAAGATGAGGGCGGGATGAGGTCCCGCTGTGCGCACGAGTTTCATGGGGCGGATGGCGGATCGGTGGGCTGGCAGAGGACTTCGATGATTTCGATCACGGCGCGCTCGATGTCGTGGAGCACCGCACTGACGCGGGCGGAAAGGTAGCTGTGAGCGACGAAGGCCGG
>JBBQRY010000186.1:0-4723 GCA_038214335.1 Chthoniobacterales bacterium | reverse complement strand
AGAGCTTCGTCCTGCGGATTCCCGTTTGTTGATGATGATTCTTCGTTCATGTGCTTCAAATATTGTCGAGGCCAGACAGGGCATCGGTATCGAGTTTAGTTGCTTTGGGAACCACGGCGACCGGGACAGTCACCTTGGCCTCCTGCGTATCGCCGCCTTTGCCGGACCCCGCACTGTAGGTGAGACAAAAGGTAACTGCGCGGAGAGTGTTGGATGAATCGATCTCCCGCTGAATTGTCTCCCGGTATTTCCCGAGGAGCTTAAACTGGAATGCCCGGGATTCTCCAGGCTTCAGCGAGCCGGATTCCGAGAAAACCCGTTCGTTCATGCTCGTGGAAGCCGTGATCTCAAATGCGGATTCCATCGTGCCGCGATTCACCACCGAGATACTTCCCTCCCACCATGCGTCCTCCTGAATGTCTATCTGTTCCGGCAGCGCCTCGATTGCCAGCCGTAAAAATTTGGTGGTCGCAAGCCGCATGGTCACCGCCGGAACCGCCATTTCCGCAATTGAGATGCCGCCATGCGCGTAGCGATCCTTCCGGTTTGACCCCGGACGTTTGAACCATTTCCGTCCCACAGCAAGAAAGTGCTCCTTGCCAATCGCCGATACGGCTACGGCATCTGGATACTTCGATGGGCAAGTCTCGAGCGCATAGCGCCAGTGAATGCCCTCTTTCCCTGCGGTGCATTCCGATTCGGCGACAACGATCCCATCAGAATCGAGCAACTCGGTGAACCCGTGGTCGGACACGAGGACCACCTCGTCACCCGGCTTGATGCGTCGCACAAGATCGTCGAGGATTCCCGCCACGCCATGCGCAGCGTTCCCCAGAATATCCGTGCGGATCTTTTGGTGGAATTGAGCCAGGTCGCCGTGGAAGTCGTGACAGTCATCCGAGATGCCGTAGATCAACACATTCACGAGGCGGGACTCTTTGTCCGATTGACCAATTTTTGCACGGGCCTTGATTGTTTCGACTTCCTTCAACAACCGGAACTTGGTTTTGGCCTCTTGCTGGGTCAAGCCGAGGTTCACGGCGGCTAGGGCCGATTCATCGCTCGTGTTCTGCCCCTGAAATCCTCTCCACTCCTCCGGGAGCCGCCCGGCAAGAAGACTGGTCCTTGCGACGATGGTGTAGCTTGGGGGAACGGTAAAAAGCGGGCGATCATCGACGATCTGAAAATGTTCGGCCATTAGCGGACGCACGACGAGTTGCCAGGTGTCGTAGCGCATGCCATCGAAAACGAGCACCCAGGCCCTTCCCTCGCCATCCCCCCCAGACAGCGAATCCACCTTGGCTTTGAGCCTGGCATGGATATAGCCGATGGAGCACCATCCCCCTTTGCAGAATTCTGCTGGAGACTTGCGGATGAACCCGGCCAGCAATTCGTCCCACTGGTGGACAGCCGTCCGCATCTGGTCCTTCAATGATCCCGCCAAGGGCGCCAGATCGGTTCCTCCCTCCCCGTAGAGAATCTTCCATGCCGAATCTATGAGGTCACCATCGCCAAATCGATCAATGGCGTGCTGCATGCCCGCGAGGTCGGTTTCTGCACTCAGAATGGCCGATTCTGCGATGGCGTTCAGCAGGGCCGCCGGATTCACAGCAGGGAGGACCACCTCAGAGATCGCACGTTCGATTCGCCTCCAGGATTCGAGGAATGCGAGACCCGACGCGATTTTCCCGTCCTCAGTATTCTTCACCGATGGCGGAATTGTGACACCATGGAGGGAGTGGGGATCGGCAATGACGGCGGCAATGGTTCTTCCGAGAATCACTCGCTGCACGGGAACGATCTGCGATTCGGCAAATGCTTTGACCAGATCCCCAGGCTTGGCTGATTCTGGATGAGTGAGCGCGAGCAGCTTCGCAACCCGCTTCGGGGTCAGGTAGTCATCCGCCGCAAACTGGATATGATCCCAAGCGCCCCGTCTCTGTAATTGCAAAATGACATGTGGGGCCAGAGTCGAGAACTCGCTCCAGTCCGTATCTGCCGGCAACAAACCCGCTCCGACCAATTGCATCACCGGATTCTGCAGGCCGGCCTGCTTCGCATGAGAAAACAGGAGGAGAAAGGCGGCGATCTCATCAGGCGGGGGGACAAACCACGGCCTCGAATCAGTCACCGCCGGGAGAGTAGCCGATATGAACAGATCCAGCACCGTGGTGCGAAGGTGGGCGAGCTCCGGCCGACCGAGGAGCAGATCAAGACCATGAGCGACATATTCCGCAGGATCATCCGAGTCCGGCCACACATTCTCTAGGGAGAGAGTGGGATCATGTGCGAGCAGCACCATTGCGGCTACCTGTGGCCGCCCCCAACTGTCCGGCTTCCCCCAACGCGAGGTGATCTTTTTCCCCGCTGACGCCAGTTCCTCTTTTCGTGCGAGAAGCGCATTCCGGTAGTGCCGCAACGGACGCGAAGGAAAACTGATCTGTGGGCAAAACTTCTCCAGATATTTCGGCAACGAAAGATCTAGTGGCGATCCCTCCTGGAAAGACAGGATATCACTGAGGTAAGAAACATCCACCTGCCCATCCGGCTGGCTCGGCCCGATGAGTCCGATGATCGTCCTGCCTCCCGCTTGCGCCGTTTTGAACGAACGCCGGAATTGCACCTGATCTCCCCGGAAGACCGCGAGATTCCACTTTCGTCCTTGGGGATCTGTCACGGCACTCGGGTCAAGCACCTTGGCGTCAGCCAGCAACCGGTCCGTGTCGCACACCAGCACCACGCGGGCAGAATCCGGCTGCTGTTCGAGCCATCGATCAAATATCACTGAAGGAGTTGGTGCCGTTGATTTCATGTCAGAGGTGATGTTCGGATAAAGCGCGTTCTTTGGCCCAAAATAGCCTCATTTATCACGCAAGCGGCTGATAAATAAGATGCTGATAATGAGTGTATTACATCCATTTAATCAAGTTTCCTTTGACCCATGGTCTTTAAGATCCACCGGATTCTGAGCTTTAGAATCTGCCGGGAACCACCTGGCCCATCTCCGTTTCCCATGGAGCTCGGCCTTCTCCTCCAAGCGAAGTTCACCGAGCAGTCGCTGAACCGCACTTTCTGAAAGGGCAGGCAACACCTGGCACAGGTCTGCCAAAGGTGCTCCGTCGGTGGCATTCTCCTTGAGGTGGCGTTCCAGAAGAGCCTTGTTCGTTTCGTGATCCAAGCCGCGCTGCCGTGTGTAGGCACCTCGCTTGCCCATTGATGCATAGAGTCCTTTGGACAGATAATAACGCATACCCCCTCCCTTACCGAGGGACTCGACTGCCCCGGCCTCAATCAAGCCCGGCAGGCGAGACCGTGCTTCCTCGTCCAGTGGGATTTCGCGGGCGATGGCATCCATGGCAAGGAAATCATAGGTGGAAAATGTCCGCAGCTTCTCCTCGCCGAGGCGTTCCAGAAAACGGATGAACAGCGGGTTTTGCACGGTGCCCTCGAGTTTGAGCCGGACCTCATGGGCAGCGGACCCGGAAAAATCCGGGAGGGGCTTGCTCTGGCGGATGGCATTTTCGACCATCAGATTGAGCCCTTGTCCTGAGCGTTCGATCAGGCCGCACCGGGCGAGCACTTCCGAGAGGCGGCGGTTGCGCGGGTTTTGCTGATCGAGGATATTCTCGGTGGTAATGCCGACCGGAAAGCCACCGGGACTCACGATCTCCAGCCGCCGCGAATACTGACGCACGAAGACCGAACCTCCGAGCCGGTAATCCCGGTGGGCGATCGCATTGAGCAAAGCCTCACGGATGGCCGTTTCGTCGAATGTGGGGATGTCGTAGCGGAACAGCCCGTCCTGGTAGCTCTGCCGGTCATTGCGCAGGTTGATCTTTTGCCAGATCGCGTCGTGGAACAGGAAAAAGCCACCCCGGTAGTCCTCCCGATCCGCTGCGGGACCGGAAGCCTCGGAAGAACGATACTCAAAGACCACCTCAGCTTGGGCAAGATAGCGGCCCAGAGCCGCCCGGCCGCCGAGAAGAATCAAGGCTGCGTAATTCAGTTTCCTATCCACCAGAAGCTCTGCGGCAGTAAGTGTCTCTTCGTCAGTCCACGCTTCGATGCGAGGATTGGCAGCCTTGCGCGCCCCTCGGCGACGGAATTCGGCAATGGCTTCGGGAGACAAATCGCCCAACCCTGCCGGGCAGGGCTCGGCGGAAAAATCCGGGCCCGCCTCGGCAAAAACCTCTCGAAGTTCGGCGTCGCCCATTCCCGTAAGATCGTCACCGGCACGCTTCAGAAACTTCCCATTGATGCTCCATGCAGTGCCCGGCAGGCGGGTTGGCACATGGATAATCAGCACCCGTTTGCCGTGATGGTGATATTCCTCGACCGGGATGCGATGGCCGAGCCGTTGATGCAGCCCGGCCTCGGTGCGCCCCGGTTCCGCAAACGCGGCAGTCCCCACCACCGTGCGGGGACGCTCGTCGGTAACTCCCAAGACAATCTCACCGCCACCTTCGTTCGCAATCCCCACACAATACTCGACCAGTTTTTCAAAATGAAAATTCTCCGTCGCGGACTTGAATTCGATCCGGTTTCCCTCTGGGGCATCCAGCATTTGCAGGAATTTTTCAGGTGTGGTCCGCATGGATAAGATCACTCGAAGAGTTTTGTGCCTGCCACCTTGGCGAAGGCGCCTGCGATTACGGTGGCGCGGGCGTCGAGGAACCTCTTGAACGACGCTTTGGTGGGTTTGACCCATATCGGGGAATCTGAC
>JBBQRY010000185.1:0-4737 GCA_038214335.1 Chthoniobacterales bacterium | reverse complement strand
CTGTCCGACCGGGATATCTTTTGGCAGGAGCACATCGGCGGTCGCCAAGACGGCCGCGCGTTGCATTGTGTTTTCCAACTCGCGCACATTTCCGGGCCAGGGATACCCTTCGAGCACACGGATGGCGTCCTCCGAGAGTTTCAGGGGAGGACGGTGTTTTTGGTTGGAAATTTTCTGAAGAAAATACTCGGCGAGCAGGACGATGTCGTCTGTGCGCTGGCGCAGGGGAGGCAGGTGGATGCGGACAACGTTGAGCCGGTAGAAAAGATCTTCGCGGAATTTTCGGGCGGCGACTTCTTCCTCAAGGTTTTTATTTGTCGCGCAAACGATCCGGACATCGGTGCGCAGGGTTTGGTTGCCGCCGACCCGTGAAAACTCTCCTTCCTGAAGCACGCGGAGGATTTTGCTTTGCACCTGAAGATGCATTTCTCCGATTTCATCAAGGAACAGAGTACCTCGGTCGGACTGTTCGAACCGTCCGATCCGCTGGCTGTGGGCTCCGGTGAACGCGCCTTTTTCATGTCCGAAAAGTTCGCTTTCGAGGAGGTTGTCGGGAATGGCCGCGCAGTTGATGGCGAGGAAACTGTGTTCGCTGCGGTGGCTGTAGTTGTGGATTGCGCGGGCGACGAGTTCTTTTCCGGTGCCGCTCTCGCCGGTGATCATCACGGGCACCTCGCTTCCGGAGACGCGACCAATCATTTTGAAGACCTGCTGCATGGCGTCCGAGCGTCCGACAATATCCTCCCGATGCTGCTCGACCGTGAGCTGTGGCGTGAAGGCGCTGGCGCTTTCGAGTTCGGCGGCGGCTTGGAGAGCGGAATCCACAACCACCTTGAGGTTGAAAGGAAGCTGCTCCTTGCGAACGAAATCGAACGCCCCCATTTTCATGGCTTCGATGACCGACTGGGTAGTTCCGAAGGTGCTGGTCAGGATGACCATGGCATTGGGAGAATGCTTGCGGATGCGGGCCAGCAACTCGAGTCCGGTGAACGGATGGAGATTCATCTCCGCCAGCACGAGCGCGGGTTGCTCCATGCAAAACGTCTTATAGGCAGTGTCCGAAGATGTTTCGCAAAGCACGCGTGCGGTGGGACTCAACTGATTTTGCGCCCACTCCAAGAAGTCCGTCTCGCGGTCCACGAGAAGTATGGTCTGCTGTTTTGCCATGTCCTGTTAAAATGCCATTCAGGCCAAAAGGCTGTTCATGTATTCCGAGGGTTCGAAGGATTCGATGAGGACCTTGGTTTCGCCGTTGCGGAACATGCGCGCCTGGGTCACGAGGATTTCCGGGGTCTTGTGCGGCGCAAAAAGAATGTCGTCATGGGTGGCATTCTGATGGTGTGCAAATTTGTCCGGAGTCAGCGAACCGCCGAGATGGTCGCTGCGTCCGGTCGCCACATGGATGGTTCCCCGGATTTTTTCGTCCTGGATATCGCGTCCGGAGGCGGGAAGGATTTGGGTGCCGAAGCCGAGCTCGCCGAGTTCGCCAGTCACGGGGTCCGAAGCCAGTTTTTCGTTGTGGGCCTTGACGGTCGCCTCCGATCCGCTGAGCAGCTCGGCTTTGGTGATGCGTCCGGCGGCAACGTGCATGAGTCCAATCGTTCCGTCCTCGTATTTCATTGGGAATTTTCCCGAGGCACCAGTCGGCACAAAATAGATCTCGCCAGCAGGAAGGTTGGCCACATCCGGTTCGCTTCCGCGGCAGAGTCCGTGGCTTTTCTGAGCCTCTTGGCCGCTGAGTTCCAGGCGCAGAGTGTGGGTGGTGCCCGCATGGAGGAAATCAATTTCTGCCCAATCGGCCCGCGTCATCCCAAGGCGCAGCTTTTCGGCATCCGCGCTGACTTCGTCGTAATCCACTGACAATCCGGAGGACAGGATCACGTCGTTGAGCCCGTGCAGGGTCGCTCCGCGAAATCCGAATTGCTTGGCAAAAGCGGTGAGGGGGGCCGTGGCGGAATACGTTGAAACGCAGAGAATGATGTCGTAGTTCGGGTAAACATCGCGCGCCAGGCTCACTTCGCGGCCATCCGGCGCAACCGCTTTGTCCGGCAGATCCAAATTGCTGCCGCCGGTGACCTTGTAGGCAAAGATTTCTCCGCCCCTGAGTCCGAGTTCTTTGATCACCCCATTGTTCAGTGCTTCGTAAATGTGGGTGTGGGCGTTTTTTTGAATCGGAAGCTCAGGGTTCGACAGAAATGCGAAATCCTTGATTTCCTCCGGGCGCTCCAGATCGATCAGGACGCAGACCCGCTGGCCGGGCGTCGGGGCAAACGTTCCGCGCAGCAGGCGGGCGAGGCTGAAGGGAGGAAAATTTCTTTGGGCGGCTTGTTCGGAGATTTTCATAGAACAGGCAGACTAAATCGGGCCGGATGTCTCTGCAACCTACGGGATCAGATTTTTTATGGCTTTCCATCCGGGCCGGGCCGCGTAGATTTGGCGACCGCATGTTCAGCCGACTTTCAGACAAGCTTCAGGACGTTTTCAAGGATCTCCGTGGACACGGGAAGATCAGTGAGACAAACGTCACCGACTCGATGCGCGAGGTGCGTATGGCCCTTCTGGATGCCGATGTGCATTTTCAGGTGGCGAAGGATTTTATTGCGAGGGTGAAGGACAAAGCCCTCGGCGAAGAGGTGCTTCGGAGTGTGACGCCCGGCCAGCAGATCGTAAAAATCTTTCATGAGGAATTGTGTGTGTTGCTGGGCGGCGATGCGGCGCCGCTGATCCTCGACAAGCCTGCCCGCATCCTCATCGTAGGCCTCAATGGTGCGGGAAAAACGACATCCTCCGCCAAGCTGGCTCGCTGGCTCAAAACCCAAGGCCGCTCGCCGATGCTCATCGCGTCCGACCTCTACCGGCCTGCTGCCATCGAACAACTTGCGGTGCTCGGAGACCAGATCTCGGTGCCCGTATTTCGTCCGCCGACCGGGGAGACAGATGTGCTCCGCTCTACCAAGCTGGCACTCGAATGGTGTGAGCAGACTGGCGGAAATGTTCAGATCTTCGACACCGCGGGACGCCAAGAGATTGACGAAACCCTTGTTCGGGAACTCCAGCGTCTCAAGGAGTTCCTGCAACCCCAAGAAGTCTTGCTTGTCGCCGATGCGGCCACCGGGCAGCAGGCAGTGAGTGTCGCGGAGCATTTTCATTCCGCCCTCGGACTCACCGGAATTGTGCTCACCAAGCTCGATGGGGATGCGCGTGGCGGAGCGGCTCTTTCCCTGCGGGCCGTCACCGGACGCCCCATCAAATTTGCGGGTGTTGGTGAAAAGCTGGACCAATTTGAGCCGTTTCATCCCGACCGCTTGGCCGGACGCATCCTTGGAATGGGCGATGTGGTGGGCCTTGTCGAGAAAGCTGCGGAAGCGATCACCGAGGCCGATGCTCTGCGGATGGAGGAGAAGCTGCGCACCGCCAGTTTCGACCTCGAAGATTTCCTTCAACAGTTCAAAATGCTCAAACGCATGGGCCCCCTTGAAAATATCCTTGGCATGATCCCAGGAATGGATAAATTGAAAGATTCCTCGATTGACGAGAAGCAACTGAAGCGGGTGGAAGCGATTGTGCTTTCCATGACGCCGCAGGAGCGCACGCGGCCAGATATTCTGAACGCGCGACGCCGCCAGCGGGTCGCCCGAGGCAGCGGCACGACCGTCACCGAGGTCAATAACCTTCTCCTGCGTTTCTCACAGATGCGCAAGATGATGAAAAAAACGGGGCAGCTCAAAAAGATGATGTCCCGTGCCGGAAAAAACTTCAACTTCCCGATGCCTACCGGCGCGTGAAGCCCGAAGTCACGACCGATAACTGAACACAAGAACACCGAAAACTCCATAACATGGCCGTAGCAATCCGACTCCGCCGCGAAGGCGCGAAGAACAACCCTTATTACAAAATCGTCGTCGCCGACCAACGGCGTGCGCGCGATGGAAAATTTATCGAAATCATCGGCACTTACGATCCGAAGAAGGAAGGCGAGAATTTCTCCATCCAACTCGACCGTGCAGACTACTGGGTCGGTGTGGGAGCCCGTGCGTCCCAGACCGTCGGCAGCATCATGACCAAAGCCCGCAAAAAAGTCGCAGCCTGACCCGCTGCCGGGTTTCCGTAAATTATGGAAGAGTTCCTGCGCTACGTGATCGGGAGCATCGTCGAGTATCCTGACGAGGTGGTCTTCACCAAAACGGAGACCCCCGAACGGACGATTTTCCACGTCGCCCTGCGCCAAACCGATATCCCCAAGGTGATCGGCAAGGGCGGGAACACGATCCAATCCCTGCGCTCACTGCTCAACGCTGCCGCTAGCAAGCGCGGTATCAAAGCTTCCCTGGAAATTGTGGAGTGATGAAGTGCGCATCGCTATCGCTGGCGGCTGTTGCCTTGGTTTTGGTGTCGGTCGCCTGTGAACGGCGCGTCCCGCAAACGGAATCCGTCAGCCCCGCCAAGCCCGTCCAACAGTCGAGCGAAACGGACGCCACCCCGCCCCCAGCGATAAAAGTCGATCCGTTTGCCCCCAAATTTTTCGCGCCAGCTCCCGTGCGGCCCTAAGGCACTGTTCAGAAATAGCCTTTACAGTCTGGCTTGATCTTTTTTCCGGTGGCTGCGTTGCTCGCTTCTTACAGCCTGCATGGAGGATATTCGGCGCTCGTGCCTTGCCACCAACAAAAATCTGCTGCGCCATTTCCTGTAAATCTTATTTCTGAACAGCGCCTTAGCACCGAAGCCCCGGTCTCAAAC
>JBBQRY010000184.1:0-4766 GCA_038214335.1 Chthoniobacterales bacterium | reverse complement strand
GCTAGCGGGTTGTGCGGAAATGCTTCTGATCGAAAAGCCGCTGGCTTCAACAACCGCGGCGGGCCGGGAGATCCAGGCGGCGGTGGCCTCCGGAAATGCCAGAGCCATCGTCGGCTATAATCTGCGCTATTTTCCCTTACTGGCCATGTTCAGAAATCTGCTCCTAGAACAGAGGTATGGCCGTCTTTGCCGTCTGGAGTGTCACGTGGGGCAACATCTTTCGACATGGCGTCCGGGAACCGATGCCGGACAATCGGTGAGCGGCAGGAGAGATTTGGGAGGCGGAGTTTTGCGCGAATTGAGCCATGAAATCGACTACTGCCTGTGGATTTGCGGGGAGCCTTCTTCGGTGACCGGACGGGAATCAAAATATCTGTCCTTCGGGGATGGCGAGGACTGCGTCGATCTCTGGCTCGAGTTCCCTGACGGTGTCCACGCGGCGATCCATCTCGACATGATCGATCACTGCAAAAGAAGGACGGCGCGGGCGATATGCGACCAGGCCACGCTGGAACTCGACTTCCTGTTGCCTTCGCTGAGCGTCAACGGAAAGTTGTTGGAAACGGGAGAATCCTCCCCGTTGGCCGGAACTTATATCGACGAACTCCGGGATGTGTTGGGTGATGGCGCAAACTCGCCGGCGGCTTCCTGCGAAGACGGGGTCGCCGTATTGGATGTGATCGAGCAGGCAGAAAATCTCCGTACACTGGTATGACCCCCCGGATCATCGCTTTCATTTTTGCCCGGGGCGGGTCGAAGGGAATCCCTCGGAAAAACCTTCAGGACCTGGGGGGGAAGCCGCTGATCGCCCATTCCATTGAGTGCGGACTGGCGGTTACCGGAGTGGAGCGTGTTATTGTCTCCACCGACGATTTGGAAATCGCGGAAGTCGCGAGGGCATTCGGAGCCGAGACGCCATTCCTGCGCCCCGGAGAACTGGCCGCTGACACCTCCCCGGAGTTTCTGGCTTGGAAGCATGCCATCGGGGAGATGACCAGCAGGACCGGTCCCTTTGACATCATGCTTTCCCTGCCGGCCACGTCGCCGCTTCGCTCCATCGGGGATGTTCGGAATTGTCTTGCTGAGTTGTTTTCATATCCAGAAGCAGATGTCGTCCTTACCGTTCAGAAGGCTTCGAGGAATCCCTATTTTAATATGGTTCAAAGGGACCCGGAGGGCTACTGTCGCCTTGCTGGTGGAACAGGCGGGATTATCCGAAGGCAGGATGCGCCCGAAGTGTTCGACGTTAGCACCGTGGCCTATGCGGCAAAAACACATTTTGTCATGAGCTCAAACTCGCTTTTTGATGGACGACTGCGCTGCGTGGAAGTCCCGAGAATTCGGGCGGTGGATATCGATGATCCGCTGGATCTTGATTGGGCGAGGTTTCTCCACGCAAAACAGCATTCCATCCAGAATTCATGAAAAGTCTCAAAGAACTGCAGTCCCTTCAAGGCAGGGTCGCACTGATCACCGGAGGAGCGGGCCACCTCGGGCGGATGTTTGCCGAAGTGGCAGCGGAGTTGGGCGCGATGCTGGTTTTGGCCGATCGCGACCCGGCGGTCAAAGGCGTGGCGGATGAGATAGCAAAACGTTTCGAAGTCTCCTGCACAGCCAGTATCGTCGATCTGGCCGACAGGAAAGCCGTGGCGGAGTTGCCTGCGAGCGTGGGAGCATCCCATGGCCGATTGGATATCCTTGTCAACAACGCGGCTTTTACCGGTGCCTCCAACATTCCCGGTTGGGCTGTGCCCTTTTCGGAGCAGAGTGCTGAAGCGTGGATGGCTGCGATGGATGTCAACCTGCTGGCGCCGTTCCTTCTGACCCAGCAGGCCGCTCCCCTCCTTTCAAAAAGCGGGTCCGGCTCGGTCGTGAACGTGGCCTCGATCTACGGATTGGTCGCCCCGGATTTCAGCCTCTACCAAGGAACCGCGATGGGAAATCCCGCGGCCTACAATGCCAGCAAGGGCGGATTGATTCAACTCACCCGTTACATGGCGGCGGCGCTTGCACCGGGCATCAGGGTCAATTGTCTGAGTCCGGGAGGGATCCGGCGCGGCCAGCCGGAGTCATTCGTTGAACGCTACACCCTGCGGGTTCCTCTGGGCCGGATGGCTGAGGAGGAGGATTTCAAGGGAGTGGCCCAGTTGCTTTTCTCCGATCTCGGAACCTATATCACCGGTCAGAATTTTCTCGTCGACGGGGGGTGGACAGTTTGGTGAAAGGCTCGCAATCAATCGTGATCGGCACGCGGAAACTCGGAGAAGGAGAGCCGTGTCTTTTTATTGCAGAGGTCGGGGTGAATCACAATGGGGACGAGCAACTTGCTAGGGACTTGATCGATGCGGCGGCCGGAGCTGGCGCGGATGCGGTCAAATTTCAAGCTTTTGACCCCTCCAAATTGGTAACGGAGGATGCGCCGCAGGCGGACTATCAAACGCGCAATATGAGGTCCGGCGGATCTCAAAAAGACATGCTGACGCCCCTGGCTCTCTCTCAGGAGCAGTTTCGCGGATTGAAATTCCACTGCGATGCTCGGGGAATTGCATTTCTCTGCACCCCATTCGATGAAGAGAACGCTCTGTTTGTCGCGGAGCTTGGCTGTCAGGCGATAAAAGTTGGTTCTGGAGACCTGACAAATCATCTCTTTCTCTCTAGACTGGCCCGATTGGGGCTGCCGCTTTTGCTCTCCACCGGAATGGCGGATGCCGGGGAAGTGAGTGATGCGGTTGATGCGGTTCGCGAGACAGGGAATCAATCGTTGGCGCTGCTCCATTGCGTGAGCAATTATCCGGCTTCTCCGGAAACGGTGAACCTTCGTGCCATGCAAGGAATGGCGCAAACATTCCAGGTTGAGGTCGGTTTGTCTGATCACACTTTGGGCGACGAGGTGGCCTTGGCTGCCGTGGCGCTTGGGGCCTGTGCCATTGAGAAACACCTGACTCTGGACAGGACTCTGCCCGGCCCCGACCATGCAGCGTCTCTCGAACCACGCGAATTTGCGGAGATGGTCCGCAAAGCGAGGATCGTTGAGTCTGCGCTCGGAGACGGAGTCAAACGACCTGCTCCGGGGGAGGACCGGGTGGCATTTGTTGCGCGAAGGAGCCTTGCTGCCGCCATGGATTTGGTGGCGGGAACAGAATTGACCGCAGAGCACTTGACCGCATTGCGGCCCTCGGGAGGAATCCCCCCTGGGGCTTGGAAAACACTGCTCGGCAAACGCACCAATTCCTTCATCCGGAAAGGCGTGCCATTTCGCGAGGACATGCTCTCGTGAGGAAGATAGCGGTTGTCACGGTTGCAAGATCCGACTACGGGATCCTGCGTCCGCTTCTGAAGAAACTGCACCAGTCTGGACGCTGCGATTTGCAGCTCATTGCGGGCGGAACGCATTTCGAAGCCCGACACGGATCAACCTTTCAAGAAATCCTCGCGGATGGAATTCCGGTGGCCGCAAAGGTTCCGACACCGGTGAAATCGGATGATGCGGAGGGGGCCACGAAAGCTCTTTCCGAGGGCATTGCCGGGATGGCTGCGGCTTACGCCCGGCTGGATCCAGATCTCATTGTTGTGCTGGGCGACAGGTTTGAAATGTTCGCCGCCGCCGCCGCCGCTGTTTTCCTCCGCAAGCCGCTGGCTCATTTGCATGGTGGCGAGCTGACTCTCGGGGCGGTCGATGACGTCATGCGTCATTCCATGACAAAAATGAGCCACTTGCACTTTGCCTCCACTTCGCGGCATGCGGAGCGGATTGTCCAAATGGGGGAGGAGCCATGGCGTGTGCATGTCAGCGGTGCTCTGGCGATCGACAACTTGAATGATATGGAGTTGTTGCCGCCGAGAGAGATGGAAAACCGCCTAGGGTTCCGTTTTGAAGGGAAACCTGTTATTGTGACATTCCATCCTCCTACCTTGGAGGATTTGGACCTTGGAGAGGTTGTTGACGGGCTCATTGGCGCGCTGGACAGATCGAACTGCGCGGTAGTCTATACTGCTCCCAATGCCGACCCTGGAGGCAGCCTGATTCATCACAAATTTTCGGAGATCTCCGCAAAAAATCCAAAGTTTCATTTCGTCGAAAGTTTGGGAACCGTCGGGTATTTCAGCCTGATGAATTGCGCCGCGGCCATGGTTGGCAACTCCTCGAGCGGAATCATCGAAGCCGCCTCCTTCCGTCTGCCGGTCGTCAACATTGGCAGACGCCAGGAGGGGAGGGTTGGTCCGGACAATGTGATAGACTGCGGAAACAAACAGTCGGAGATCGAATCCGCCATGGACCGGGCGCTGTCAGAGCCTTTCCGGAGATCGTTGAACAATCTCACGAATCCCTATGGGACGGGCCATGCCGCGGATCTTATTTCGAATGTCCTGCTCGATACGTCGCTGGACGAGCGGGTGCTTTATAAGCGGTTTTTCGATCTCAACCAGCGGGCGGATATTTTGAAAAGCGAACCATTATGAACACTCGGGAGAGATGTGTGGTTTTCGGCGCGGGTGGACACGCTCGCGTGGTTCTGGATGCTTTGATGGCGGTCAGCCTGCGCGATGTCATTGGCGTGATTGACCCGGATCCCGCCTTGAAAGGAACTGACATTTTTGGCGTGGAAGTTCTCGGGGGAAACGAATGTATTCCGCATCTGAGGTCATCCGGCATAGGAGTCGTGGTGATCGGCATCGGCGGGGCCGGTGACAACCGGCCGCGCGAGAGGGTTTTCATCGAAGCTTTGGCTGCGGGCTTTCACATTGCGGGGGTGGTGCATCCCTCT
>JBBQRY010000183.1:0-4828 GCA_038214335.1 Chthoniobacterales bacterium | reverse complement strand
GGGAAAACTTCGTGAGTGAAATTCAGTCCTTTGTCGATTGCCCTCTTTTTGATCGGAGAAAAAGCAGACTCGATCAGATCGGTGATCACGACGGAAGAAAACCCGAGTTCCAGGTGTCCTTTCTCGATGCTGGAAAAGTCGAGGATGTCATTGACGATGCCTAGGAGGTGGGTGCCGCTGTGAGTGATCGTCTGTGCGAAGCCCATTTGCTCCGCATCCAAACGGGTGTTGGCAAGGAGCTCAGCGAATCCGAGGACTCCGTTGAGCGGGGTGCGCAGCTCGTGGCTCATCACCGCGAGGAACTCGCTTTTCGCATGGGATGCGGACGCAGCTTTGGCGGAAAGCTGCTTGGCGAGGGCGAGGCTGGATCTCAGAGCCTCCTCCGCCAGCAGGCGCTGTTCTTCCTGTGCCAGGTGATCCATAGCGAAGGAGACGTCCACCGCCGCCTCCTCCAGCAGCGCGATTTCCTTGTCCTGGAAGACATTTGTCTCCTGCGCATAGATCCCCAGCACGCCCCAGATTTCACCCTTCAAGCGGATAGGGAACACGGCCGCGGCGCGAGTATCGGCCTCGTCCATTGCCGAGTGCCATTCCTCCATTCCCGGGAGGGCGCGCAGATCGTTGGCCACGAATGGGCGGCCTTCCCTGACTGCAGGGCCGCAGAGGCAACCCTGGCGGGGTTCGTCTTCCGAGGTGTGCCGGATCTTGCGGATGATGTCCTGAAGTTCGCCAGCGCAGGCGAGGGGCGTGATCACGTGCGTCTGCGGGTCGTGCTCGCCGATCCATGCCAGCTTAAAGCCGCCAAACTGAATGGTGACGCGGCAGACTTCGGAAAACAACTCCTCGCGCGACTCGACGCGAACAATCGCTTGGTTGATCTGGCTGAGGGTGGCATAAAGCTGCGTCAGCCGTTCGATCTCGCGCTCATGCGCCTTGCGGACGTTGATGTCAATGCCGATGCCGATCAGCACCGGACGACCTTGGATCACCATCCGCCGGCCCGTCATGAGGAACCAGCGGAACTCTGGCCCGCCGCGCAGCAGCACTCGGGCTTCCACGGATTCATCGACGCCGTTGGTCAGCACCGAGGTGATTTTCGCCGTGACGAGCGCACGGTCGTCCGGGTGGACGGTGTCCACAGCGTAGGTTTCGGTCATCCGGCTTTCCGGTCCGCCCACGATCTCATCGCGTTGGTACCTGTTCCCGCCGACGTAGCGACCGTCCGCGCCGACCATGTAGAACGAGCCGGGAATGCTCTGGATGATGGTCTGGGTGAGGGCTTGCTCCTGTTGCGCAGCCGCTTCGGCCTGTTTGCGCTCTGTGATGTCGCGGATGCTGCACTGGATCACCCGCCTGTTGTCCACCTGATAAACATTGCTCATGAACTCCACCTCGATCCGCCGCCCATCGGCGGTTTTCAGCGGCAAGTCCTCGTAATGGACGTATTCCTGCCGCTTCAATTCCTCGAACTTGGTTTCGTGCGCAACGGCATCCTTAAAGAGGCCGATCTCCCAAATTCTCTTGTTGAGGAACTGCTCGTGCGAGTAGCCCAGCAGCTCGATCAGATACGGGTTTACGTCCACGATCCTGCCGGTATCGGCGTCGAGGATCAGGATGCCGTCCTTGGCCGACTCGAACAGCCGCCGGTAACGAATTTCGGAAGCCTTCATTGCGCTTGCCGCCACCCGCTGGTCTTCAGCAGTGCTCAACAGTGCCATGCGGGATCGTTCGGCCAATTCCAGCAACCGGGCGGTCTCGGCTTGCGCCGCGTTGGCGTGGGCTTCGGCTTGGACGCGATGTTCGATCTCGGACTCAAGTTCCTCGTTGCGCGTCCGCAGTGCACGCGTCACGCGCAGGATGCGGACAAACCCCGCCACCCGTGCGGCCAAATCGCGGTTGCTGATCGGCCGCGGAATGTAGCCGTCCGCGCCGGATTTCAACCCTGCGATTTGTTCCGGCTCTGTGATGTGCGATGAGGAAGCCATCACGACGAGGAGATGGCCCAACGCAGGGTCGGCCTTGATCCGTTGGCAAACCTCCACCCCGTCAATATCCGGCAGGTGGCGGTCCAAGAGCACCAAGTCCGTGGGGTTTGCGCGGAGGAATTCCAGCGCCTCGGTCCCGTTGGCAGCCAGCACCACAGCGTAACCCGCCTGCGTCAATACGCTGCAGGTGCTGTGTGCGGTCTCGGCGTCATCCTCGACGACGAGGATGTTCACGGGCGGCTCCGGCGGCAGTTCGATGTTCGTCATGGTGTTCCTTTCACGGGTTCGCTGCTTGGTTTGATCGGCAGCATGAAAAAGAAAGTGGCTCCGGCGTCCGGCTGGTTTTCTGCCCAGATCCGGCCGTGATGGGCCTCGACCATGCGCTTGGCAATGGCCAGCCCCAGGCCGTGGCTTTGGTAACCCGCCGTCTTCCCGCCTCCCCCGCGCGCAAACGGCTGAAACAACTTGTCCATCATCTCCGGCGGTATGCCCGGCCCCTGATCGCTGACGGCGACGATCACATTCCCGCCGTCGCGCCGTGCGGTCAAGCGCACGGTGGTGCCGGGTCGGGTGTGCTCGATGGCATTGCCCGCCAGATTCAACGTCGCCTGCTCGATCTTCAGCGCGTCCAGCTCCATGCGCGGCACGGCGGCGTCCAGATCGATGACGATCCCGACCTGTTTCGCGGCGGCGGCTTTTTGCAAGGTCAGCTTCACGGTCTGGAAAACCACGTCGGCGCGGTCGAACCCGAGATAGAAGAACGGCGCGTGGACCTGAAGGTAATCGCTAACGGGATGGGACAGGGCTGGCATGGGTCAATGCAGATGTTCGGTGGCCACGGAAATCCGGTTGCTCTCCCAGAGTTCACCCTCCCGGTAGAGCGAGGCTCCGAACACGTCGGTGTAGAGCGTCCGAACCGGCATGCCGTCCGCCAGCAGTTCATGCACGATCCGTTTGCACTGCGCCCGGTCGCCGCGCAACAGCGCGGCCAGATAGTCGTCATAGGGTAGCGTATTCATGGTTCTGGTTTCTGGTTGCTCCCGCCCGCCTCCTGGCTCGGATAGCGCACCGGCTCGCCCAGCTTGCGGCAAAGCTCGTTCACTTCACGTTTGACTTCCTGCACGCGATCTTCGCGGTCCAACATCACGGCCTGCCAGCGGAGCAGTTCGTCGAGTTGTGCTGCGATCTTCCTCTCCGCCTGGTGGTGCTCGGTGATGTCGTGCCCAATAGCAAGCACCCCGACAATATTGCCTTCAGCATCCTTGACCGCTTTGTCATGCCACTCGATCTCGCGCTCGAGCTTATCTTTGGTCACGATAGAATTCACACTGCCCTGACGCGAGGAGCCGGTGATTGCCTCCGAGAACAAGTGACTGGTTTTTTCCCGATCACGTTCCGGCAGAAAAGTGCTGAACCAATCCTTGCCCTCCACTTCTCCAAGGCTGTATCCAGAAATCTTTTCCATGTAAGGATTGAAGCGCAGGATTTGCCCGGCGGGATTCAATACCAGCACGATGGCCTGTGCGGTCTCGATCAAGGAATTCACAAAGTCGTGCTCTTGCCGCAGCGCCTCCTCCGCCTGCTTGAGCTCGACGATCTGGCCGATAAAGCGGGCCGAGGCGTGCAGGCGTTTCTTCGCCTCTTCGATGATGAACGCCGGGCGGCTCTCGTAGGCTTCCGCTTGCCGACGCAGCTCTTCCGCATTCACTCCGAACGCTGCGGCCAGTTCGGCCAGCGTCGCCGGATCGCGCGGCGGGTCTCCGTAGCCGAAATTGATGCAGCCGACGATTTCCCCTCCCGCTCGGATCGGCACGGCGAAGAGGTGAATACCGCCGGCGCACTTGATGTCGACGGGTTGGCCGGTTTCCATGGAGGTGAGTGAGGCCTTGGTCCAGCAGGACTCGTGGCAAAGCCATTTCCCGCTGCACAAGGCCGCCTGGTTGTCCATGCCGCGGCAGAGGTTGCGGGAGGCTGTATCCAGCAAGCGGCACCAGCCGGACGCAAAGATCCCCAGCGCATAATCGCCGTTCTTCTCATAGACTGCGGTGGACGTGCCGAGCAGACGCAGGTAATCGTTCACGATGTCCTTCAACGCCTCCTCGCCGACCGAATCGCGGATTAGGCGCGCCGTGTTGAGCGTTGTCAGGTCGCCATAAACCGGGGGCGAGCCGACGTCCGGCTCCGAAGTTGGAGGGGACAGCATCCATTCGATGCGTTTGAGCTCCTGCTCAGCCTGCCTGCGTGCGGTGATGTCCGTGACCACCAGATGGAATTCCCTGCGATTCGGGGAGAGGCAGGCATCGACCAGCACATTCCGGCGCGTTCCGTTGCGGCCCTCTAGGATGACCTCGCAAGGATTCTGGTGGCCGTCGGCAAGGACCTGCGTGAGGAAGGAGTTGAAGGCGGGCAGATCGGCCCCGGCCAGGAACGCCGGGAAGCGTTCGCCGGACAGCCGGGCGCGATCCAGCCCCAGCAGGTGAGCCCCGGCCAAGTTCGATTGAGTGATCTTCCCGTCGCCATCGAGTGTGAAGTAGCCTGCGGGCGCGAGGTCGTAGAGGTCGCTGTGCCGAGCCAACACCGCCTCCAAATCCGCCCGCGAGGTTTGCAATTCGTCGTTCTGGATCTCGAGCTCGATCTGGTGGATTTCCAATTCGTGTTTGAGCCGCAATAGGTCGCCCTCATTCGGTGGCTCGGCCGCTGCGGGCCGGGATTGCATCTCCGCTTCGGCGCGACGGCGCAATTCCGCCGCCTTATCGGGTGACAAGTGTGGGTTCATAGTTTCCTTTATTTCTCCGCCTCCAGATTTCGAGATATTGCACGATGAGGAAGGTCAGTCCGCTCGT
>JBBQRY010000182.1:0-4834 GCA_038214335.1 Chthoniobacterales bacterium | reverse complement strand
GTGCGCAAGTTTGCCAAGCCTATTCTCATTGCCATCGTCGTGATGGTGCTCGTGTATGCCATGGTGATCCTCGGGCTGAATATTTATCTTCAATCTGCGGGCCTGCAAAAGCGTATTCAAATGGCGGCGGCGGCAGCTACTGGCTCGTCCGTGCGCATCCAAGGAACCAACTACACGCCATGGTCGGGATTCCAAATCACTGGCGTCTCAGTGCCGGGAAAAACCGGGCGCGATCAGCCCGCGCTCCTTGAGGCGCAATCCGTGGGATTCCGTTTTTCGGTGCTTGCCCTCCTGCGCGGCAAACTGGTGGTGACCGAGGTCGTGATCTCGAGTCCGACCTTGGTTTCGCTTCCGCCGCCTGCTCCGGACGCTGATGCCTCGCCATCGCCGACAGCCACACCGCAGGCAGCGGCGGACGGCACACCCGGTGCCGTGGTCATTTCTGCTCCCGAGCCGCCTCCCGCCCCTCCGCCGGTCCAGATTGAGCACATCCGAATCCACCAGGGAACCGCCCGGTTCTTCGACTCCAAAGGCGTTCTGGCCGTCACGCTGTTTGGCGTCGAAGTCAATGCCGAAATCCTTCCTGACCAGACCGTTGTCGGTCGATTCCGGATCGAAGAAGCCGAAGTCGGGGCCTTTTTGCGGCCAAAAAATTTCCGAGGATCTTTCACATTCGAGCGTCGGAAGCTGACGATTCCGGATCTTGAGGCGGACTGGTCGGGGGGTGCGCTGACCGGGCAGATTGCGATTGGAGCTCGGCGAGAAATTTCTTTGGAGGCGAAAGCGGTTGGGGTCCTGATCAAGAATCTGATTTCCGATGCGGGATTCCGTGGCGACGGAGCACGGGGGACACTTTTTTCGACGGGCAAGTTTGCAGGCGTGGCGGGCGATCCGGCTTCGTTCGTTGGCGAGGCATCCGTTTCCCTTGAGGATGCGAGGTTTGAGCCGATTGATTTCATCCGTCAGTTTGGGGATTTGCTGAGCATTGAAGAACTTCAGATGCTCGAACTCAAGACCGCCCATGCGGACTTTGAAATTCGTGATCGCAAAGTCCACACCCAATCGCTGGTCATCGAATCCGATAACCTCATCGTCGATGCCAAGGGCCCAGTCGGATTTGACGGAAAAATGAAGCTGGCCGCCCGGCTCCACCTCAATGCCCGCCTTCGCAAACAGCTTGGGGGACTGATCACCGACAAATTTGAGACCTCTGAATACGAAGACTACCGGCAAATCCCGTTTTCGATTTCCGGCAGCCTCCGGCGTCCGAGAACCGATCTGCTCGACAAGGTCACGGGATTCCGAATTGGCGAGGATGTGGGTGGGCTCATTCGCAATCTTTTTCAAGCGGTGCCTGCAAAACCCGACCGTTCACCAAAAAAACCACCGGGGGGCGGCTGATGCGGATCATCGCCGGAGATGCCGGCGGTCGTCCTCTAAAAGCACCGCCCGAGGGGGTGCGTCCGACGATGGACCGCGTGAAGGGCGCCATTTTTTCGAGTCTCGGGGATCTGGTTCCCGGTGCCCGTGTGCTGGATCTTTTTGCAGGAGCTGGAGGTATGGGGATTGAGGCACTGAGCCGCGGGGCGGCCTCCGCGACGTTTGTGGAGTCCAACGAACGGTGCATCCGCTGTATTCGCGAAAACCTGCGCCGCGCGGATGTCACTGGCAGCGTGCAATGTCTGGACGCCTTTCGGTTTCTGGATCTTTATGCGGGGGAGGGGATGTTTGACATCATTTTTGCCGATCCGCCGTATGCGAAATTTCCCGGCGATCCCGACCATGCCGTGGCGCTGGCAGGCTCTCAACCCCTCGTCTCCGCCTTAGCAGCGGGAGGGGTCTTTGTGCTGGAGCGTCAATCCGGGGGACCGCCCCTCGAAAGCCAGCTCACCCCCACCCGTGCGAAATGCTACGGGGGCACCGAGGTGCTCATGTTCTTCCGTCCATGATCCGACTCATCCGCATTTTTTATAACCTGATCTTTCCGGTGGTCCTTCTGGCCTTGCTGCCGGGGTTCATGCTGCGCATGGTGCGACGCGGAAAATACCGCCACAAATTCGGACAGCGATTCGGAATCTACAGCCCCCGCGTGCGTCAGAAACTGGCCGAGGGAGGGCGCACATGGGTTCATGCCGTAAGCGTGGGAGAGGTCATGATCGCCATGAAGCTCATCCATGCCATGCGGGCGACTGACCCCGATGCGAAGTTCGTTCTTTCGACCACGACATCCACTGGATTCAAACTCGCCGCCCGTGCAAAATCCCCATGGCTGGAACCGATTTACAACCCGCTCGACTTTTATTTCATTGCCCGCCGGGCCGTCCGCACGATTCGCCCCAAAGCACTCCTCCTCGTCGAAGCCGAAGTCTGGCCAAACATTGTCTGCGAAGCCCGCGCCATGGGTGCGAAAATTGCGCTCGTCAACGCCCGGCTTTCGCAACGCTCCGAACGCCGGTTCCGTCTCGTGCGCGGCATCACCGCCCCGGTTTTCAATCAGCTCGACGTTCTTTGTCTCCAAGAGCCGGACGATGTCGCGCGCTGGACGTCATTGGGGGTGGACCCCTCCCGCCTCGTGGTCACTGGCAGCATCAAGTTCGACGACCAAGCTGACACGGAGCGGACACCGAAAGATTTCCGTCCGGTGCTGCATGCGCTGGGGGTTCCTGACTCCGCGCCGATCCTCCTTGGTGGCAGCACCTTTGAAGGCGAGGAAGCGATCCTTGCCGAGGTATTTAAAACGCTGCGAACCACGCATCACGATCTTTTCCTCATCCTGGTTCCGCGGCACTTTGAGCGGGCTCAAGGGGTCGCCGCCCAACTCGAACGCGCCGGACTCGATGTCGCCCGCCGCACCCAGCCCAATCCTCCCGGAATCCCCGACATCCTCCTCGTCGATACCACCGGCGAACTCCGCGATTGGTATGCCTGCGCAACTGTCGTCTTCATCGGCAAAAGCCTCTGCGCACGCGGCGGACAAAATCCTGCCGAACCTGTCAGCGTCGGAGTCCCCGTCGTCTTCGGACCCCATATGCAAAATTTTTCGACTCTCGGCAGCCAGTTCCTCCGGCATGAAGGCGCTCTCGAAATCTCGGATGCTGCATCCCTCTGCAAGGCCGTAGATCGGTTGCTGGTGGATTCCGATCTCCGCTCCCGCATGGCAGCCAATGCCCGCAAATGCCTCGCCATCCACCAAGGTGCCACCCAGCGCACCGTGGGAGTTTTAAGTTTTAAGAATTAAGGTTAAAGAGAAGCCCACTCGCGCGGAGCGCACACTCGAGAGCTTGCGCCTGTGATTCATACTTCATACATTTTTCCACCATGCCACCAGAAGCACTGATTCTTGAAGAGGATTTCGATCTTGTGATCGAAGCCGGCCATGCCGAAAAACATTACTGGCTCGACCTCTGGCGCTACCGTGAACTTTTTTTCATTCTGGCATGGCGCGATGTGGCGGTTCGCTACAAGCAGACCGTGGCCGGAACGGCCTGGGCGTTATTGCAGCCGTTTTTGAGCATGGTGATCATGACTCTCGTGTTCGGCAAATTGGCCGGACTGCCTTCGGTTGGGGACGCCCCCTATGCGATCATGGTCTTTGCGGCGTTGTTGCCATGGCAGTTTTTCGCAAATGCGCTTTCGGCCTCTGGACAGAGCGTGGTCGCCAATAGGGACATGATCTCGAAGGTGTATTTTCCCCGGATCATTATTCCCACGGGGTCCGTGCTCGTCTCGCTGGTGGATTTCTTCGTCTCGATGATCATTCTCGCAGCCATGATGCTCTGGTATCGGTTTCCACCCGTCTTTAATCTCGCCGCCCTGCCGGTCTTTATTTTCCTTGCCGCCATCTCGGCCCTTGGCGCCGGACTCGTTCTCACCGCACTCACCGTCAAATACCGAGACTTCCGGTTTATTGTCCCCTTCATCGTGCAGTTCGGAATGTTCGTCAGCCCCGTCGGCTACAACAGCGCGGTGATTGTCGAGAAGCTCGGCAGCGAGTGGGCCTGGGCCTTTTATGTCTATTGCCTCAACCCGCTGGTCTTCGTCATCGAAGGATTCCGGTGGTGCATTCTCGGCGGGGAATTCCGCCTGCTGGAACCTCCGATGCTCATCTCGCTGGCAGTGTCCTTCCTGCTCCTAGCGGTCGGAATCGCTTATTTCCGCAAGACCGAGAAGTCGTTCGCGGATGTGATCTGACGGATGACTCCTGTCCCCGGTTTATTCAGATTGGGCACCTAGGAAGTCTGCGGTGCTGTTGAGCGTGGCAGATTTTTCTTCTGTGAGTTTGAGTCCGATGGACAGCAGGGATTCGACAGTTTTTTTGCTGGAGTCATTGGGGCCAAGCGCATCGGCGGGCAGTTGGCGGTCGAGACGGATGTAGGCGGCCACGGGACCGCTGCCGAACTGCAGGAGGGAAGCGGCGGCTTGGGCGTTGACGACCTCGGCCCCTGCGGAGGCATCGGCCACAATCCGGGTGGCTTGTCCGGTGAGGTTCCATCCAGCCTGCGGATCGGCTCGATCGGGCGTGGGGACCCCGGACCCCAGACTGATGAGAACGCATTTTTTTCCGGGATACCGGAGGAGGGTTTCGGTGAGAGCGAGGACTGAGGGATTGTTCGCGTAGAACTCGGCACCCACTAAGGATTCGGTCTGATCGCCTTCAACATTGGTGAGGATGCTGGGAGCGGATGTCGAGGGATTGCAGGTTGCGGCGGTGACGGCATCCGCAAGAAAAAAGTCCCCCGCTTCAGTGAGTGCGCGTCCGTTGCTGCCTGAGAATGACGTGCTTTTTCCCATGTCGCTGGCAAACAAAAATGGATTTTTCCCGGTGGTCGAAAAG
>JBBQRY010000181.1:0-4850 GCA_038214335.1 Chthoniobacterales bacterium | reverse complement strand
AAGGATTCCACACCGATGTGGCCCGTGCGGCAGGACGGCACGGAATTGAAACCCTTGTGGTGGATGGAAAAATGGTGCCGGTCGAGGGATTCACCAAACTCGAGCGTTTCAAGGAGCACACGATTGACGCGCTGGTCGGCGAGTTGGAAAAGCCGGATGCCAAAACCACCGATGAAATCGTGCGCAGGGCGCTCGCGCTCGGACACGGCACGGCCCGGATCGTGGATGCCCGCGGACGCGCGTCGGTGCTGAGCACCGAGATGAACTGCCCGTCGTGCAGCCGCGCCTTCGAGCCTCTCGACCCCCGCCTGTTCTCGTTCAACTCCCCGCATGGATGGTGCATGCATTGTCGCGGATTTGGCGAGGTCTGGAGCGAGATGCTCGGCACCGGCAAAGAATTTGATTCCCAGATCGAGGCCGAACTCGACGAAGAACGCCGTCACGAAGGATTAGAGGATTCCGAACCCCGTCCCTGCCCGGTCTGCAAAACCGCCCGCCTCAACGAAACGGCCCTCCATGTGCTCGTCGATGGCCACTCGATCCACGATTTCACGAAAGCCCCCGCCGCCGATTCGCTCTCCCTCACGGAAAAACTCAATTTCTCCGGACCCCGCGCCGGGATTGCCCGCGAGGTCGTCGCCGAAATCCAACAGCGCCTCAAGTTCCTTGCCACGGTCGGCTTGGATTACCTGTCGCTCGACCGCAGCGCCAAAACGCTCAGCGGCGGCGAAGCCCAGCGGATCCGCCTTGCCGCCCAACTCGGCTCAAACCTGCGCGGCGTGCTCTACGTGCTCGACGAACCCACGATCGGACTGCATCCGCGCGACAATGCCCGCCTGCTCGACGCCCTCGAAGCCCTCACGAAAAAAGGCAACTCGCTCGTCGTGGTCGAGCACGATGAAGAGACGATGCGCCGAGCGGATCGCATCCTGGATCTCGGCCCCGGTGCCGGTCGCCGTGGCGGCGAGATCGTCGCCTCGGGCACACTCGACGAGATCATGAAGTCGCCAGATTCGCTCACGGGAAAGGCCCTCCGCGAGCCATCCCCCCACCCCTCGCGCGGCTCCCGCCGTCCTGTCGCAACAGACTGGTTGAGCGTCAAGGGGATCTCGCTGCACAATGTCTCGAAAGTCGATGTCCGCATCCCGATCAACCGCCTCACCGCGATCAGCGGAGTCTCCGGCTCTGGAAAAAGCACCATCCTTCGCGGGGTCGTGGTGCCTGCCGTGCGCGATGCCCTCTCCCGCTCGAAGACCCGCAAGCTCCTCGAGCATTGCACCGAGCTCACAGGCATAGAACCCCTCGGCGGCGTCCTTGAGGTCGATCAATCTCCCATCGGAAAAACCTCGCGCTCGACACCCGCCACCTACGTCAAGGTCCTCGACGATATCCGTGCCCTCTTCGCCACCCTCCCCGCCTCCAGAATGCGCGGCTACACGAACAGCCGATTCTCGTTCAACAACGAAGGCGGACGCTGCGAAGCGTGCCTCGGCCAGGGCGTGATCAAGCTGGAAATGAATTTCCTGCCCCCTAGCTACATGCCGTGTCAGGACTGCCTCGGACGCCGCTACAACCCAGCCACCCTCGAAATCGAATACAATGGGAAATCCATCGGTGACGTGATGGATATGACGATTGAACAGGCATCCGAATTTTTCTCCGCCCATCCCAAGATCCAGCGTCCGCTGGCCCTCCTCGTCGAGACCGGCCTCGGCTACCTCCAACTCGGTCAACCCAGCCCAACTCTTAGCGGCGGCGAAGCTCAACGCCTCAAACTCGTCACCCAACTCGCCCGCCGTCCCACCGCCCGCGCCGAGGAAGTCCGCACCACCCGACGCGGACGCAGCACGCTCTATGTGCTCGAGGAGCCGACCATCGGACTCCATGCCCACGATGTCGCCCAGCTCATCGCCGTCCTCCACCGCTTGGTCGATGAAGGCGGAACCGTCGTCGTCATCGAACACCACCTCGACGTCATCGCCGAAGCCGACCACGTCATCGACATCGGACCCGAAGCCGGTGCCGACGGAGGAAAAATTGTCTGCGAAGGAACCCCCGAGCAAATCGCCAAATCGAAATCCAGCCGCACCGCTCCCTTTCTGCGGGGAGTTTTAGGTCTTAAGTCTTAAGTCTTAAGTCTTAAGTCTTAAGCAAGTTTTCAGTTTTCAGTGGTTCAGTTTTCAGGAACAGAGAGCTGTCTGTGGCAGAGTTCCCACTCGCCACTCGTTACTGCTTCCTTCCTTCAGTTCTTCGCCTTCTCAAAATTTCCCTCTTCATCGACCTTGGCCATTGCGGCGGCCTCGGCTTCGTTGGCGAGGGTGCGGACTTTGGCCACTTGGTCGGGGGTCAGGGACTTTCCCTGGGTTTCGATGAGGACCATTTGGATTCCCTTGAGGCGTTCGGTGAGGACTCTCACAAATTCGGTCTTCTTGAGACGCGGGTGGAGCGTGGAGAGCCGGTCGAGGAAGTAATCGAGCACCTCGGCATTTCCAAGAATCTTTGCCTTGTTTTCTGAATAGCTGTCCGCCGTGCTGTTGGCCCCGAGTTGGAATCCGCGCAGCCAGCCGCCAAGGCTGATCATGTGCGCCATTTCTTCATCACGCAGTTCCATCATTGAGGTCTCGACATCCTGCTGGGTGCGGACCAGTTCCTGCCGCATCCCGAGCCAGTCCCCTTTGTCGCTGAATTCCAGCAGGCTCTTGCTGCGCTTGGTGAGCTGCTCTCCAACCCCCAGCGCACGCGCCTGCCGGATCAGCGCGCGCCCGACATCCTGCACATCTTTTGGCCGTTCCGCGAGCGTGAGCATGAATCCGTCGGCCACCAGCGATCCGAAATGCAGAGCGGTTTGAAGCCGGTTATTGAAGGTCGCTTCACGGTTCGCCGCCGCAATGAGGTCGAGAGGGATCGGACGGAACACTTCCAGTGCCTTGAGAATCTCGGGAATGGACGGTGCGGTGATCGGATTCACCCCGAGCTCCTCCCGCATGTGGTCCTCGGAACTCTGCTTCAGCTCCGCGTCGACAGCGTCTTGCGCCCTTAGCCCCCCGGCACTCATGCCGACGGCCATCATCAAAAAAATAAACCCCCTGTGCATGGTCCATGATATAAACCAACTCCTGCCCTCTTGTCCAATGTCTTGGCGAGTGAGGGAATGGTTTTCGCATCCATTTGACAATTGATGCGTGATGCTGCGCCCTATGAGAGCGACATTAACCCTTGATGACGATGTGATGGAGACGGCGAAGACCCTTGCGGCCAATCTCGCCTATTTCTCGCCCAATCAACTCGCAACGAGTTTTGAGATTTCTGGCCGCTACGTGATGTCCCCCATGCGGCGCATCAAGCAACTTCTCGACGACAGGGGCGTGGACCTGATTTTTCACGACTGCGGAGAACTGAGGCCCGAAATGGTCACCCGCTTCGGCACGCTCGACCCTGCGATGATGTGCCTCGGATGCTCGCGCACACCATCTCCAAGGTGGCCGAGGCGGTCACCCTCCGGCCCACCCTCCGCTCGGGAAAAATGCCATCAAGCTTGGCGGACAACCTTCCGCCGAAGGCTGCTTTTTCATCCTTCATACTTTCTTCAGAATCACTTGCCATCGGCTATGATTCCCGCTAAGAACACATTCTCACATGGCAGCCGCAAATGATCTCCGCAAAGGCATGGCAATCCGTTACAACGGAAATCCAGCCATCGTCCTCGACATCCAACACCGCACTCCCGGAAACCTCCGAGCATTTGTGCAATGCATCATCCGCTACATCGGCACCGGCAAGTCAGCCGACATCCGGTTTTCCTCGACAGAAAAAGTGGATCTGGTGGATGTCAACCGTCAGCAACTCGAGTTCAGCTATGCGGACCATCAAGGCTACCATTTCATGGATGCGGAAACCTACGAAACGATCACTCTGCATGGAGATCTGATCTCCGAAGGCAAAGATTACCTTGTGGAAAACCTCAAGGTCGAGGTGCTCAGCATCGAGGGCCGCCCCGCACAGGTTCTTCTGCCCTCCTCGGTTAACCTCAAAGTCACGGAATCCGCCGAAGGCATTCGCGGAGACTCGGCAAACAATGTCCAGAAGCCGGCCACTTTGGAGACCGGCAAAATCATCAACGTTCCCCTCTTCATCAAAGAGGGTGAACTCATCAAGGTCAGCACCGCCGACGGGTCCTATCTGGGCCGGGCGTAATCGGATTCGTAAAACCATGGGCGGCCAACGACCTAAGAAGCGTAAGCCGACCCGGTTCAATGCGACGTTTGTCGGAACGGCCCCTGCCACCGTCCCAACACGGTGGGTCAAATTCCTTGTCGGCATTTTCCTTCTGCCCCCGGCCGCAGTTCTGACCCAGACATTTTTTACAGCTTTTGCACGCACGACCGTCCATGATGCCTTCTGGAGCACCGAGGAGTTCTGGTTTTTTTCCATCGGCACCATCTTTTGGTTGATCATATTTTTCGGATTTCCGCGTCCGCTCTGGGTTTACGTCTTCGGACACGAACTCACCCATGCGCTGTGGGCGCACATGATGGGTGGACGCATCCACAGGTTCCATGTCTCCAGCAAAGGCGGACACATTCTCACCGACAAAACCAATACATGGATCGCGCTAGCGCCCTATTTCGTGCCGATTTACAGCCTCTTTGTGCTGACGATTTATGGCATCGCGGCACTCTTCGTCGATGTCTCTCCCACCCGGCAGTTCCTCTATTTTGCGCTTGGCTTCACGTGGGCGTTCCACCTCTCGTTTACCGTGTGGATGATTCGCCAAGGGCAGCCCGACCTCACCTACGGCGGCACGTTTTTCTCACTGGTGATCATCTACACGCTCAACCTGATCCTCCTTT
>JBBQRY010000180.1:0-4872 GCA_038214335.1 Chthoniobacterales bacterium | reverse complement strand
GGCGTCTGACGCGTGAACGGACGCCCACCATCGTTGACTGTCCAATCGGGGAAGCCATTGCCACCAAATCTCCGGGCAAAAAGATCCTGATGAAAATCGATCAAGACATCCAACCCCATGGAACCAATGATATCGATTTGCTGCCATGTCTTCGCCAGATATTCTTCATTAACCCGCCCAGGCTCCGGCTCGACCGCCTCCCAGAAAACGAGATAACGCACAAGGTTGAACCCCCTTTCGCGCATCTGCTGATACTCCTGAGCCGTCACATTCGGGATGTTTCCCGGACTCGACTTCGAGTGATTGGCCACATTCAGCCCATGGTAGATGACGATTCGATTCTGCGAGTCCACAATCGGGTGGGTATTCGCGACCGGAAGAAACTCTTTGGCGATGAGAATCGCGGTTCCCAAGGAGACGACGAGTGCGCTCCAGACAAAAACTTTTTTGACCGTTCGGATGAGCCCCGGTCTTGATCTTCGGAAGGCTTTGAGAGGTGCGATCATATTTTTTTGGAATCCGAGGAATACCACAAACTCGGTTAAACAAAGTAGCACTTTCCCATTTGTGGCTTTACTTCTACCATAACCCCTTGAAATTCAAGGGGGGGAGCGGGTGACGAGACTCGAACTCGCGACATCAACCTTGGCAAGGTTGCACTCTACCAACTGAGTTACACCCGCGCGAGAGGATGGGAGATTACGCTGAGAATGGTGGGGGCGTCAATGGAATCTTTTCGTGGAATTTATTCTTTATTCTGAAGAACAGTTTTTGTGGGCCGGGTCATAGGGCGTCGGAGTTGGGCGGCAGGAAGATCAGGGTTTGAGCGGGTAGTGGTGCCATTCGTGGCCGCTTTTTTCGAGGAGGTGGTCGGAGCCGACGGGGCCCCAAGAGCCGGATTCGTAGTTGGGGAAATCGCGAGCGGGGAGGGCCTGCCAGACGTCGAGGATCGGGTTGACGATTCTCCAGGAGGCATCGACGCTATCGTAGCGGTGGAAGAGGGTCGTCTCACCGATCATGCAATCGTAGAGGAGGGTCTCATAGCCGGTGGCGGCCATGCCTTCGCCGAAGGCGGCGTAGGAGAAGTCGAGGGGCACATTGACGAGGTGGAGATTCGGACCCGGACGTTTGGCGTGGATGTCCATGGTGATGCCTTCATCGGGTTGCACATGGAGAACGAGGCGATTGGGTTTGACGTTTTGCTGGAGATCTTCGCCGAAGAGCAGGAGGGGCGTGCGCCGAAAGCCGATAACAACTTGGGTGGTGTGCTGGGCGAGGCGTTTGCCGGAACGGATGAAGAAGGGAACTTCTGCCCAGCGCCAGTTTTCGACGAAGAGCTTCATGGCGACAAAAGTTTCGGTGTTGGACTGCGGGCTGACGTCGGGCTCGGAGCGGTAGGCGGGAACGGGTTTGCCGTCGATGGTGCCGCTGCCGTATTGGCCACGAACCGTGTTGGCGATCACTTGCTCGGGTTCCATCGGGCGGATGGCTTCGAGGACTTTGACTTTCTCGTTGCGCACGCTGTCGCCGGAGATCGAACTGGGCGGCTCCATGGCGATGAGCGATAGGACCGAGAGGATGTGGTTCTGCACCATGTCGCGGAGCACCCCGGAGTGGTCGTAGTATCCGCCGCGGAGTTCGACGCCGAGTTCTTCGGCGACCGTGATTTGCACGTAGTCGATATACCGTCGGTTCCAGATTGGCCCGTAGATCGAGTTAGCAAACCGGAAGACCATGATGTTCTGCACGGTCTCTTTCCCGAGGTAGTGGTCAATTCGGTAAATCTGGGATTCTTCGAGGTGTTTGCTGAGGTTTTCGTTGAGGGCTCGGGCGCTGGCGAGGTCGCGTCCGAATGGCTTCTCAATAATAACACGCCGCCAGGCACCGGGGGTCTGTTTCGTGAGACCAACCTCGCCCAACTGGTCCACGACTTTGGCAAAAAACGTGGGCGAAACCGCGAGGTAGAAGAGCACGTTGTCCGGCAAGTTCCATGCTTTCTGGGCTTCAGAAATTTTGGTTCCGACCTTTTTGAATGTCTCGATGTCATTGAAATCCCCCTGCAAATAGTAGCTGCGCTGGCAGAAGTCGCCCCATTCGGAATCCTCCACAGGGCGTGTGGCAAACTGATGAATGTCCTCGGTCATCTTCGTGCGATACGCTTCGTCGTCCCCATCGCTCACGGCAACGCCAATGACCGAAAAATTCTGCGGCAGAAGCCGGAGGACCTTGAGGTTGTAGAGGGCGGGAAGAAGTTTGCGTTTTGTGAGATCGCCAGAGGCTCCAAAGATGACGATCGTGCAGGGGTCTCCGGGGCAACTGTGGCCGGTGAGGGGCTGGTCAGACATAGATGGTTACAATGTATATGGCATTCGGAGGTTGGGCAAGCGGCAGGCTTTCCATTTTTTTCTCCGGGGTGTAGATTTTCGCGTCATGAATGAGCGGCTATTTTATTTGATCAACCACGATTGGGCTCGCCCCGCGATGGATCTCGGCATGGCTGTGGCTTCGAGCTGGGATTTTTGGTGGCCCATTCTTCTGGTGGCGGGGCTAGTGGTTTTTGCACTGGGCGGATTTCGTGCGCGGATGATGTTGCTGGCGATCGGGCTATCAATCCTTGTGACCGATGCCATCGTGGTGCGTTCGCTGAAGAAGGCGGTCGGACATCCGCGTCCGCACGAGGTCCTTGTCGGGGTGCGCACGCTGGACCTTGCCAAGGCGAAGCCTCGTTTCATGGCTCTGGGGAAGCCGCTGAAACAGGAGTATTCGATTTGGAAAAATCCGCCTTTGAGAGGGAACTCGTTTCCTTCGGGTCATGCGGCGAACAATTTCGCGATGGCGATGGTGGTGGCGCTGTTTTATCGAAGGTGGGGGTGGCTGGCGTTTCTGATTGCCTCCGTGGTTTCCTACAGCCGGATTTATGTCGGTTCGCACTGGCCGCTGGATGTGCTGGTTTCGTGCTTCTTGGGTGCCTTGCTGGCAGGATTCGTCGTTGCGACAATGGCAGCCATTTGGCAGAAATGGGGTGGACGAATTTCTCCACCGCTCAAAGCCCGGCATCCGAACCTCCTATGAAACCGCGATTTCTTTTTCCGCTTCTGCTTCTCCTCACCGGCCTGCGCTTGGCGTGGGTGCTCACGCATGAGGTGACTGCGGACGATGCCTACTATTGGATCTGCTCACAGCGGCTGGCAGGAGCGTTCTTTGATGGTCCGGCAGGCACGGCACTGGTCGTGCGGGCTTTTGGGGATTCGTTGGAAAGTGCGCGCCTGTTTTGGCCGGTGCTGGGATTTTTTTGCAGCGCGACGGCGTGGTTGTTTGTCCGGCGGCTTTTTGATGCGGAGGTGGCCGGATGGAGCGTTGTTGTGCTCAATATGCTCCCGATTTTCAATCTGGCAGCCGTGCAGGTGGGGCCGCTGATGCCCGCAATGGTCTCGGTGTTTGCGGGGCTCGTCTTTGCAAGGGTCGCCTGGGAACGGCGTCCGTTGGCTTGGGCCGGGGCGGCTATTTTTTTTGGGATTGCGACCGGATTTCGCTATGAAGCGGTGCTGGTGCCTTTGGGGATCATTTTGGCGGGGTTGGGAAGTGTGCGACACCGGGATGTGGGCGACCTGATCGGGTATGCCTGCATCGTGGCTGTTTGTGGACTGGCTCTGTCCCCTGCCCTGCTCTGGAATGCATCGATCGAGTGGATTGCGATAGCCGGCGGGACATGGAAATCCGCATTTCAGATCCGTCCGGGTCCGTTTCTGACGAGCACGTGGGCTGTGGGAGCGGCACTCTCGGTTCCTGCTGCACTGGTTGGCCTCGAGGCGTTCGGATTCCTTCTGCGAGAGGCACGGCGGCATGGACGTGAGGCCTTTGCGCTGGCGGCATGCGGAGTGGCATGGGCATGGACATTATATATCCTACTTCGTGGAGGAGACGGCATTTCTGCGGCTGCGATGGGGACCTTGCCGCTGTGTGCGTATTCGGTGGTGTGGCTTCGGAAGTCCGGCCATGGCGGCTGGGTGGCGGTGCTTGTTTTCGTTGGAGCGGTCGTCACAACCGGGTTTGCTCTCCGCGAGCAAAGTCGGACATCCTGGAAGGCGGTCGCGGCTGAACTGCGCGAAGCGACCCGGGATTTGCCCGCCTCGGATGGCGGTGGTTTTTTCATTGCCGAGGATACGTCGCTGGCGGCGGCACTCGGCTACCACCTCTGGGTGCCCGGAAAATATCCTCCGGTTTTTGCAGTGGAGTCTCCGGCCTTGGAAAACCAATTCGCGCTCTGGCCGTCGTATGCGGATTTTGAAAAATCCGACAAACCAGCAAACGAGTTTTTCAAAGAGCAAATCGGGGTGAATCCGTTTGTTGGAAGAAACGCGATCTTCATTGGGCGTGAGCTTCCGCAGGCGATCTCGGCAGCTTTTCAGGAAGTGAGTCCGCTGCGAAAAGTTGCAGACGGCAGCGGGGAAGACCTCACGATTTACCTTTGTATCGACTACGAAACCCTGCCGCTCTGAGGCAGAGTCGGTTGAATCTCTTGCCTGCCTGATGGTTGGCTATTTTTCAACCGGTGGGCTTGGTTCATTCCCTGCGGCGGATTCGACAATGTGGACAAGTTCCTTGGACGAGCCTTTGCGCACGATCATGAAGCACATTCCACGTTCTTCTCGGATGGCGGCAGAGTAGTTGAGATCAAACTCGACGAACCTCCATGCGCCTTCGGGAACGATTCGCAGGCCGAGAGGTTTCGGATCGAAGATCAGGAAAAACATGAGGTTCTCCGGAACGGCCAGCACCGCCACGGGTTGGTTTTCGATTTTAAAAATCCGGGCACCGGCAACATCCATCCCGGCAAATTTTCCCGGAACGTGGAATCCGTCGAAGCCTTTA
>JBBQRY010000179.1:0-4903 GCA_038214335.1 Chthoniobacterales bacterium | reverse complement strand
AATGCCCGCTTCGTCGCCCTCATGGACCGCTACCTACCCCAATGGCTGCGGGCGCCGCCGACTGCTCAACCAACTCCCGGTCCGGCACGAGACCTGGGGGTATTGAAGACGCTAAAAGCAAGCTTTTCCTTGACCGTGCTGACGGGTGATCGCCCAGTCCAAATAGATGGCGTTCCGCGGCCAATCCGCTGCCAATAATATGGAATTTTTTGCGCTTTTACCCGTTTTTATGCGTCGTCATGCGTAGAAATGACACAAGGTAGAAAATGCTCGCAGAGCCTATTTTCATGCGGTTTCCCAAGGGAAAAGAGGATTGCAGCCTACAGGACTCGAACCTGTGACCCCCACCATGTCTAGGTGATGCTCTACCAACTGAGCTAAGGCTGCGGGAAAGAAAATCATCCTACGAGGAATTGCGGCGGGTGCAATGCAAAATATTGGGATTTTTGCGACTCAAGAACGGTGATCTCGCGAAGTTTTCAGTCATTTGGGATGCAATCCGCCTTTCTCGCGACCACGACTCCCGATGGAGTCGGTCCGCGGCTTCCGCATTCACGCGCTTCCGAGCGATCAATCGCGATGATACGGCGATCCAGCTTTGATTGTCGCGGCGCGGTAAAGTTGTTCCATGGCCACGAGGAGGGCGAGTTCGTGTTGGAGGGTAAGCGTGCTCAGTGCCCAGAGGAGATCGGCTTGCTTGCGAAACCCATCACTCCAGCCATCGGCGGGGCCGACTAGCAGGGCCGCGCGGGGAATGGAGCGGTTTTCCCAGCGCACAATCTCATCTGCGAATTTCCGGCTGGTGAATTGTTTTCCACGTTCGTCGAGCAGAATCCGGAAATGCCCTGCGGACTCCGCCAGCAGGCGGAATTCGAGATCCGGCCCGGGTTTGAGGAACCGAAGATCCAGCTTGGAATAATGTGCGAACCGGTCGGCATATTCCCGAATTCCGTCGCGGGCATAGGCGAGCGCGGGGTGACCGACGGCGAGGATTTTCCAGATCAACGCGGAGTGACCGGGTTGAAATCCGCCGCATGATACGAGCTGCGCACGAGCGGGGCGCTGGCCACGAACGTGAAGCCTTTGTTGCGGGCAATTTCTCCGTAGAGTTCAAAGGTTTCCGGTCGGACGTATTCCACGACCGGCAGATGGTCCGGCGTGGGCCGCAGGTATTGACCGAGCGTCAGAATCCGCACTCCCACCTCGCGCAGATCGTCCATCGACTGGAAGAGTTCGTTTTCGGTCTCCCCCAACCCGAGCATGATCCCGCTCTTGGTCATCATTTCGGGATCCATCTCGCGCACGCGTTGGAGCACGGCGAGCGAGAGCGAATATTTGGCACGCGAGCGAACGAGCGGGGTGAGGCGTTCGACAGTTTCGAGGTTGTGATTGAAAATATCCGGCTTGGCGTCCACGACGCACTGGATGGCGGGGTCCTTCCCATTGAAATCCGGCACCAGCACCTCAATGGCAATCGCAGGATCTACGGCACGAATCGCCTTGATCGTCTGAGCAAAGTGCTCGGCGCCACCATCAGCCACATCGTCACGCGCGACCGCCGTGATGACCACATGCTTGAGGCCCAGCCGTTTGACCCCTTCGGCCACGCGCTGCGGTTCGTCCTCCTCCAGCGGCAGCGGCTTCGCTGTATCGACCGCACAAAACCCGCAGGCCCGTGTGCAGCGCTCCCCAGCAATCATGAACGTCGCTGTGCCGCTGCTCCAGCATTCCCAGCGGTTCGGACACTGCGCACTTTCGCAGACCGTGTGCAAACGCAGGTCGGAAACGAGGTCTTTCGTGGAAAAGAAAACCGGATTGTTGGGAAGGCGAACCTTGATCCATTCGGGCTTTTTGCTCGTGTGGAGAGCGGAGTCGATTTTTGGCATATCGCCGGGAATCATCGCCATCCCATGCGTTCCTGTCAAATTTTCCGCAACCGGAACGCAAAGCCGGGGTTGCATGCGATCATGCACTCCCGCCGTCAATCCTTGTGGCTCGTCGCCGCCGCCGTCGCTTTCACCATCGCTGTCATCGGCTACTTCTGGCCCGATGGCCTCATCACCCTCGACTTCCGCGACGCCCCGGTCTCGAAGGTGATTGCCTCCATTAAGCGCCAGGGCCATGTCCGGGTGCAAACCAATGTGCCGCCCGAAACCCTCGTGACCATCCAAATGCGACGGGTTCCGCTCATGGACGCGCTGGAGACCCTGTCGGTGCGGTTGGATGGCGACCTGCGCGTTATCTATGCCGGGGCGACGACGAAGGCCGATGCCGAGGCGGCAATCGAGGAGCTCCCCTCTGGGAAACTCAGCGACCGTTGGGCGGTGACATGGTCGCCGGGAGGGGGAATGTTCGGAGCCGACATCCCTCCCGATCCTCGCTCTCTCCTCGTGAAACCCGAAACCACCGACAAATCCGATCTCCAGTCCGCTCTCCAACAGGTCTCTATGAAATCCGGAGTTCTCACTGCGGTTCCGAAAGATTGGAATCCGACCGCCCTCATGCCCACAAAACCCGCGCCGGCATCCGCGTTGGTTCAAAAGTTGATCAAGAATGCAGGCGGCACCGTGCGGGAAAGTTTCTGGATTGTCATGCGCAGCGGATCGGATGGCGACCAAGGCGGACGGGGAGCGGGACGAGGAGGTCCTCCGGGCGGCAGAGGCGGGCAGATGAACCCGGAATGGATGGCGCAGCGTGCGGAGGCGGCGATTGCCCAGCTTCCGGCGGAGGAGCAAAAAGTGGCCAAGGCGGACTTCGATGAAATGCGCAAGTTCTGGACAGGAGTTCGCGCACTTCCCGAAGAAGAGCGCCGCGCAAAAATGGAAGAGTTTTTCAACCGTCCGGACGTGCAGGATAAAATGGAGGAACGGCAGGCCGCACGCGACGCCCGCCGGTCCCCGGAACAACGCGAAGCACGCATGCAGAAATACGTGCAGCGCAAAGAACAAATGAAAACCAATCCGCCCAAGCCATGAAATCCCGCTCCGCATTTACCCTCATTGAGCTGGTGGCAGTGGTCGCGATCATTGCCATGCTCATGACGTTGTTGGTCCCGCACCTCGCCCGATTTCAGGACCGCTCACAAAGCATCGTCTGCATGAACAACCTGCGTCAGATCGGGATCGGAGTGCTTTCGTATGTCGGCGACAATAATAATGAATATCCGGTCATCGAGCCGAATGCTTCGAGCCCGGTTTATCCACCCGCCACCGGGGACGATCCCACCGAAGTCGAAGCCAAGCCGATGCTCGACGTCCTCGAACCCTACGGCGTCACAGAAGCCGTGCTGAAATGTCCGGCGGATATCAAGGGCCCCAACCGGTTTGCGCAAAATGACCCGCACACCAGCTACCAATGGCGGGTGTTTGTTGATGGCGAAAATAGCACCGCCCCAAAGATTTACGGAGGACGCCGCGGCTACACGATTCGCACGGTCAAACCCTCGCGCGTTACCATCTGCACCGACTACGAAGGCGTTCACAACGGACGCCTGAACCGCCTCTACGCCGACGGCCATGTCTCGAAACCTAACTAATTTGTTTTCACCGCAGCCTTCTGGAGCAGCCGCTGCAGGCGCTTCAAGGCAGCCGCGTCCGTGATTTTCTCTCCGTCCTTGCTGTGGATGTAAAAGGAATCCATCGCCACGTCCATCTCGGTGGTGATCCGGGACAGCTCGATAATGAGTCCTGCGGACCCCATGGCACGGAGCAGGTCGTAGAGCAATCCGAGCCGGTCGGGGGTCTGCACATCAATGAGGGTGTAGATCGGATGCGACGAGTTATCAATCGTGATCCGCGTCGGCAGGTCGAAGTCCTGCGAGAGCCGGTAGGTGCGCAGGCGGGTCTGTTTGCTGATGAGCGGAGTAAAATCAAAGTCTTCCACGGCGAGTGATTCCGTAAGCCGGGTTTCCACCCGTGTGATATCCTTTTGATTTGTGACCGGCTGGTGCTGGGTGCTGGCGACGTGAAAGATGTCGAGAGCGAGGTTGTCGCTGCGGGTGAAGATATCCGCGCTGAGGATGTTGATCTGAGCCGAAAGAAACGCCCCGGCGATTCTCTCCAAGAGCCTCGGACGATCCCATCCGCAGACCCAGACTTCGCTGTGGCTTTGCTCCGGGCGGGCCTCCCAATGGAAAACCGGAGCCAGCGCGGAAGGGTCCCCTTTGCGTTGGTTCTCAAAAAACGCATGGAAGAGCCGGAGGTGACCGGCAATTTCATCGGTCTCAAACGTATGAAAATACCGATCCGGCAGGAAATGGAAATGGGCACCGGCCTCCTCGGCAAAATCCTTTGGGAGCTTGCGCAGCACCCCCAGTTGTTGCTGGTCGCGGTTGCGCCGAAGTTCTTCGACCGCCTCGGGTCCGCCTTCCAGAAATTGGCAGGTCTTGCGGTAGAGCGACCACACCAGCCCTTCTTTCCAATCCGACCAATTCTGATCGCTGGTTCCCATCCCATCGGCCAGTGTGACCAGCATGAGGGCTTCAAGGTTCTGTCGATCCAGGATGATGCGTGCGAACTCCTCAATCGTGGCGGGGTCTTCCAGATTCCGCGTCTGCGACATTTTCGACAGCACGTAATGCGAATCCACAAGGGTGATCAGCATGCGTCGCCGCTCGGGCGAAAGCTGAAGCCGCCGCGCCACCCGGTGCGCCAGCACCGCACTCGCTTCCTCATGGTTGCGCTGGTTCGCCGCCTTCCCGGTGTCGTGCAGCAAAAGCGTCAAATACAGGATCGCCGGATCCTCAACCCCTTGAAAAATTTTTCGGTATCCGCTCAATTTCGAGGAATCCTCAAACAGCATCGTATCCAGCTTTTCGATGCAGACGAGCGTGTGCTCATCGGCGGTGTAGCGGTGGTAGAACTCATGCTGCACCAGGCAGTCCAGCGCGCCAAATTCCGGCATA
>JBBQRY010000178.1:0-4915 GCA_038214335.1 Chthoniobacterales bacterium | reverse complement strand
TGGTTGATGTAGCGGCGGGTGAAATCCGGCTCGACCGCGATGGGGCTCATGTCTTCGAGCGGCACCTGTGTGTTGAACGTGTCGCGGATGAGCACGCTATCCTCATCAATCCGCTTGCCTTCCACTTCTGTGAATCGCTGGCCTACGGGCTTGATAAACCCGATGCGTCCAAATTGTGCCCGCAGGCTCGCGTAGAGCCCGAGAGCCATGGTGGTCTTGCCGGTATTCTGCTCGGTGGCGGCGATGAAGATCCGGGGAGTGGATGTGTTCACGCTACTCCGAGCTTTCCGGATAAAGTTTCCGGTATTCGATGGCCTGCAATCCGACCAACGCGGCCATGGCGACAATTTCCTCCGGATCGGTCCCGCGAGAAAGGTCGGCAGCCGGACGCGTGAGGCCGAGAATCAATTGTCCAAACGTGCGGACCGCCGCAAATTTGTGAACGAGCTTCACGGCAATGTTCCCACTGTTGAGGTCGGGAAAGATCAGCACGTTGGCCTTGCCGGCGACAAGGCTCGGACCCATTTTTTTCTCTGCCAGGATGGGATCCAGTGCGGCATCGGCCTGCATTTCGCCATCAATGGCAATTTCCGCACCGATTTGCTGGACGAGCAGGCGCGCCAGTTCGGTGGCACCGGCGACCTTTTCGGTCGAGGCCGTGCGGGCACTGCCTTTGGTGGAAAAGCTGAGCATGGCCACGCGCGGACGGCGTCCGAAGACCTGTCGGGCGACGAGTCCGGTTTGCACGGCGATCGAGGCAAGCTGCTGCATATTGGGATCGGGCACGACGCCCGTATCTCCAAGGAATAGAACTCCGTCGTCTCCGAACTCCTTGTTTTCCAGCTCAATGATCGTGCAACTGGAAACGACTTCCGCGTGCGGAAGCGGCTTGATGAGGTTCAGGAGCGGACGCAGAAAAACCCCGCCATACGAGCTCACGCCGCCCGCGAGAGCATCCGCGAGTCCGTATTGCACCATCATAGCCGCGAAGTAGTTGTGGTTCGTCATCACGGCCCGGCTGTCGCGAAGGCCCATGTTTTTGTAGCGCTCGAGACGTTCCAAGCGCTCGCAGAAGATCGGCAGATCCGAAGAAGTCTCGGGGGTGATGATCGCGACGTGGTCGAGGTTCGCTTTCTCGGTGAGAGCCACCCTCTCGATGACTTCCCGCTTGCCGAGAAGAATGGGCACGCCAAGATCGCGCTCGTAAAACATCTGCGCCGCTCGTATCACTCGGGGATCATCTCCGTCTGGGAAAACAATCCGTTTCGGGTGACGCTTCAGTTTTGCATATACCGAATTGATAAAACTCATGTCCGTAAAATCCGCTATCAGGCTGGAGAAATATCCGCCGGGAGACAAGGAGAAGATTCATCTCCCTGCGAAATCCGCTTTGCCCGAGCGCCGGGTAGGAGAGGATTCGGCTGAGGTGAGGGGTTCGGTTTCGTCCTCAGACGAAGCGGTCGAGGACGAAGATTCGCCCGTTTTGTTGGCGCGAGGCCAGCGAATCGCCTGCGGTCGCCGTCCGCTCCTCATGGGGATCGTGAATATCAACGCGGATTCGTTTTCGGGTGACGGGCGTCTGGATGCCGCATGGGCGCTGGATCAGGCGCGGAGGATGGTGGGGGAGGGGGCGGACATCATTGATGTGGGCGGCGAAAGCGCCCGAACGAACCGTTCGCCGGTGAGCGAGGAGGAAGAGTGGAGGCGGATTGCGCCCTTCCTTGAGGGGTTTGAGCGGGAAATGCGCGACGTTCGCCCGCGAAGTCCCGCGCAGGTTTTTCCGCCCCTGCTTTCCGTCAACACATGGCGCACCGGAGTGGTGGCCAGAGCGGTCGAATGCAGTTGCGATTTGCTCAATGACATGAGCGCCCTGCCGGATGCCACCCATGCCCGGCTTTGCCATGCCACGGGCACGGCTCTGCTCATCATGCACTCGAAGGGCCAGCCCAAGGTTCCCCACACGCATGTTCGGTATCTGGATATCATGGATGAACTCGAAACATTTTTTGAAAGCCGACTCGCCATCGCCCGCTCCGCCGGACTTTCGGTCGCATCCTGCGTGATCGATCCGGGCCTCGACTTCGCAAAACCGCCCAGCGACAACCTGCGCATCCTCCGCGAGCTGCGCCGGCTGGCCCGCTTCCGGTGTCCGATCCTTCTTCCGGTATCCCGCAAGGGAACGATCGGCAGCGTGCTGGGAATCGAAGACCCCTCCGAGCGCGATGCCGGAACAACGGCCTGTGTCGTGGCCGGAGTCCTCCGTGGGGCCTCCATCCTGCGTGTTCACAATGTCGATGCTGCATGGCTCGCGGTGCGCACGGTGCTCACCGTCGAATCTTGTTCCGAACTGCCATGAAAAAATCTCAGAAACCACCAGCCGCAGGGAGCGTCGATCCAGCCCCCGAGGGTGTATCGCACTTTGTCCCGACGAGTCCCGTCCTCCTCGAATGGACCCGCGTGCTGATCCGCGTCTGCCTTGGGGCGATCTTTCTCTATGCGGGAATCCTGAAGGCGAGTGCGAGCGAATCCTTCGCATTGGCGCTGGTGCCGTTCACGATCGTTCCCGAGAGTTGGACCCCTGCCGTGGCCATCGGAATCGCGTGGACGGAGGTGCTGGCAGGGATTCTGATCCTTGTGCCGCGCGTGCATCGGGTGGGAGCTTTGTTCATTCTCTTGCTGGCGCTGCTGTTTATTGGTGTGCTCACATGGGCGCTGGCCAACGACATCATCGTCAGTTGCGGATGTTTCGGAAATGACAGCACGCCATCCGCTGGAGCCATGCGGATGGCGATCCTGCGCGACATCGCGATTGCTGGAGGGGCATTGTTTCTTCTCATCCGGACCGGTGCGAAAAAGACCGGCTATCCCAACCGGGAGACGAGGGTCGTGAGGTAGGGGAGGAGTTGTTTTTTTCGGGAGACGACGTTGTCGAGTTTCCACGTATTGGGGGCAATGTCCGGGAAGTCGATGAGGCGGGTGAATTTCTCGGGGCCGCAGAGCAGGAGGATCGAGTTCTGGGTGTTTACGTCGGTAATAAGGAGGGTCGAGAATAGGTAGTCCTCGTCCACGCGAAACTCCTCCAAAGCTTGAACCAGTGCTTCGCGTTTTTCTTCGAGATGCGAGAAGCTGAGTTCCTCGATTTGCGAGACGCTGAATCGGAATCCGCGTTCGGTGTATTCCTTGCAATCCGCCGTAATCGCCTGTTTGCCGGTCATGGTGAGGAGCGGGGAACCAACGGAGAAAATTTCTGATGCGAGGTCGGCAGGGCGCACACCGCTGAGGCTGGCGAGTTCATCGAGGAGCCTGCGATCCTCTTGGGTGGTGGTCGGAGAGGAGAGGTTGAGGGTGTCGGAGATGAGTCCGCACATGAGCAGGCCCGCGAGATTTTTGGGGATGGGGATTCCGGCCTGTTGGAAGCAGGCGGCGACAATCGTGCAGGTCGAGCCGACCGGGCGGTTGAGGAAAAGGATGGGGGAGTGGGTGGGGGCGACCCCGATGCGGTGGTGGTCAAGGATTTCGACAATGGGCACCTCGCCCGCACCGTTGACCGCCTGGCTGAGCTCGTTGTGGTCCACCAGAATGAGCTGATGGGGAACAGGTTTTAGAAAATCACTTTTCGAGATAATTCCCTCAAGTCTGCCGTCCTCGCCGGTGACCGGGAACGCAAACTGGGAAGACATGGCGACTTCATTCATGGCATCGCGCAGCGAAAGATCGGCCGGAAGGCTGGTGAAATCGGCTTGGATCATTTTTCCTGAAGTGACGGCCGCACGCGCCAGAAGCACGGTGGTAGCGGTGTCGTAGGGGGAGGAAATGACCGTGATGCCGCGCGCTTCCGCTAGGTCGAGCATGTCTTGCTTTGTGGGCACGTTGTTCGAGATCACCAAGGCGCGCACACCGGCTTCGATGCTCAGTTTTTGAATATCCCAGCGGTCGGCGACGATGAGGACAGTGGATTTCAGGTCGAGCTCGTCGAGGCGCTTGGCGAACGTCGTCGAGTGCATGGCAGCGACGACGAGGTGGTGGGGATAAACCTCGCGGTCTTCCGGGCCGGCGAGCAGGGTGCCATGGATCGAGGCCATGATGTCCATTAGCGAGGCATCTACGATCCGGGCGGAAGCAATCCGGTCACGTGGCGGGAAAAGATACTGGCTGAGTTTGAACCCCGAGATGAGTCCGACGCAGCGGCGATCGGCATCCACGACAGGCAGCCCCCGGAACCGCGTGACACCCATGCGGGTCATGGATTCATAGACCGGCGTGTCGCATTCGGTGGAAACCACATCGCGCTCCATCACATGCTCGACGCGCGGACGCACATCGGTGAGAAAAACCGGTGCCTCGAAACCAAATTTTCCGAGTCCAAAGGCGATGCGTTCGTTGGTATGTCCGCATCGCGCGGCCACCACGTCCGTCTCGCCGCTGGATGCCTTAAAAGCTGCATAGCCAATGGCCGCGCAGATGGCATCCATGTCCGGGTTTTTGTGGCCGATAACGTAAGTGGTCATGAGGAAAGATCGTTCGCTGGGCGCTAGGCGCGCCGGTCTTTGATCGCGGAAAGCAGATCCGCAATGGCTTCGGCGCGTGGCCGGGAGCCAAGGTTCCCCTTGCCATGCACCCGCAGGCTCACCGCCCCGGCTTCAAGATCCCGGTTGCCAATGACCAACATCGTGTGGGTTTTCATCTTTTCGGCGTCTTGGATTTTGCCCTGCATTTTGTCGGCGCCGGCATCAAGGGTGGCGCGGACCTCGTGGGAGCGGAGTTCGGCAACAATTGATTTCGCGTATTCCACCAGCGGCTCTTCGGTGCCGATTGTGATCACCCGCACCTGCTCGGGACTGAGCCAAAGCGGGAAATTTCCGGCGTAGTGCTCGATGAGGAATCCGATAAACCGCTCGTGCGTGCCGAGCGGAGC
>JBBQRY010000177.1:0-4928 GCA_038214335.1 Chthoniobacterales bacterium | reverse complement strand
GCCGGTGATGAGACCGCGTGTTGCGTAACGAACGGGATCGGCCGAGGGATTCACCCATGTGACTTCGGGGGCGGAGACGGCGAGCTTTGAGGCGGTGGCGCGGATCGGAAATCCGGTGCCGGTGAACGTGATTGTCCATGCGGGAGGTGCAGCGAGTTCGCCTTTCGCCACGAGCCATGGGTATTTGCGCAGCAGCGAGAGATCCGGCGAGTTCGGGACCGTGATCCAGAATACCGGATCTTGGCCTGCGAAAAAATCTGCGATGCGAAAATCTGGATTTTTTTGCGCGGCGAGGAGGATGGCGGACGGGTCGGCTCCGCAGAGGTTCATTCCGTTGTAGAGCCCGTGCTTGTTGGGCGAACCGCCGCAATGGTGGTCATACCATGACTCAAAATTTTCGCTCATCAGGATGCCGATCTCAAAATGCAGGTGGGCACGGGCGCGGTCGATTCCGGATCCAGAGAATCCCATGCGTCCGAGCACTTCTCCTTGGCGGACCTCCTGCCCGGGGGTGACGGCGGTCGAGGCAAGGTGGGCGTAGAGCGTGTAGAGGGGAGCGCCTTGGAGGTCGTGCTCGACGACGATGTAGCGTCCGTAATTCGAGGCTCCGGACTCCGGGCTCACATGCGCCACACGACCGGCGGCGGCGGCGCAGACCTCATCCATGGGATTGCCTGCGGCATCGCGGGAGAGGGGTTGGATGTCGATGCCTTCGTGCATGCGGGAGTAAATAACCCCGCTTGCCACACGGTGGGGATTCCGCACAAATCCGAACTGCCCCGCCTGCCATGGACGGGCTTTTTTGCCCTCGAAATCCCGCTCGACATACATGAAAAAATCTTGCGGTCGCCCATCGAGCAACGCGCGATTTTTCGTGGGAAACTCCACAAGTGCCGCATGGGCGGTGGTGAGCGCGAGAAGCACGCCGGCCAGTGCGCACTTCATTTTTTCTTCTCCTTGGCGGGCTTCTTTCCGAATTCCGACTCGCGTCCAATCACCGGATATTTTGCCTCTAGGAGAGCGATTTCGTTAGGAAGGATTCCGCCCGGAATGAAAAGAATCCCATCCCGAACTCGCTCCTCGACGCGCAGCGCGGCGGCCACGCGCCCGTTGACCATAATGACCGCCAGCTTGCCGCGGTCCTCGGTCGTGAATTGCTCGAGCTTGTCCGAACCGTGGGCATCCAGGCGAAGGTAGGCGCCCACCATCCCGTCGCGGCCAGGAAAGGGATAAAAGGCGGAAATATCCCGCTCGGTGAGGATCGGCACCTTGCGCACAAAGATTTTTTTCTGGGGGGTGGTGAGTTCGACGGGGGTGACGAACGATTCCCCTTCTTTTTCATTTCCTTCTCCGAAGAGGCGGATGCTGACCGGGGCGGGTTTTTTCTGTCCGGCGATGACTTGGAGCGGAGCTAGGAGCAGGACGGCGATGAAAAGAGGAAGGATGGCTCGCATGGAAGGATATGGTATTTGAACCGAATGGAATTGCAACCGCCTCCTTGCTGAGGTAAGGATTTTCCTTCATGAAACGTGCAGCGCTCTTTTTTCTAGCCGCAGGACTTGCCACGGTCTCGGCCCAGTCCCCCGCCACCAAACCGGTCCGCACCGATGCCTCAACGGCATTTGCCATCGCCGTTCCCGATGAAAACAGTCCATTTTTTATGGATCCCGCCGCAGCCAAAACGACGAGCGAAGTCTCCTACGCCGGTCGCGATTTGAAGGACACAATTGCCGAGTATCCGCTCGGACGTGACAGCGAAGGAAGTGCCGCCGCGCAAGTAAAGGGGTTCTTTACCGGGATCTTCGCAGGCGTGAACCTCGGCCCGATCCGCACCGCGCCCACCACCGCGAAACTGGAAGTCGATCCGGAAAAATTCAGCTTGGAGGACCGCCGCGAAATCAACGTCACCTACACGATCCGCAACAACACCAAAAAGCTCACCCGCTTGGAATACCCGTCCACCCAGCGGATCGACATGATCACCCGCGACGGCAAAGGCGAGGTCATCGATCGCTGGTCCGATGACCGTTCGTTTCAGCCCGAAGAGGGGATTGTGGTGATCAATCCCAAAGAACGCATCGAATATCAGGAAAAAATTCCGACGCGCGAAATGAAATCCGGCGAGTCCTACCGGATCGAATCTTTCACCACCGGAGAAGAAAAGTTTACCACCGAAAAGACGGTTACCCCTCGGTAATCGTTGAAAAAAAGCCACTTTCCAGAGATCGCTCGTCCAAACTTCTTTCGGTACCGAAGAAAGTTTTCTCTTGACCTCCTGCATGGATAGGCAATTTTCGCCACCCGCACATTTGACATCAAAAAATTCTTGTTGCCAAAGGGCGAACCTCTCAATACTGCATCTCTAAACCAAACACACCATCATGTCCGAAAAAACCATTGAAGAAAAAGTCAAAGACATCATCGTCGAGCAGCTCGGCGTCAATCCCGAGCAAGTGACCCCAACCGCCTCGTTCATCGAAGACCTTGGAGCCGACTCCCTCGACACCGTCGAACTCGTGATGGCCTTTGAAGAAGAGTTCAACGTCGAAGTGCCGGACGAGGACGCTGAAAAGCTTCAGAGCGTCGGAGACGTGATCAAATACATCGAGGAAAAAGGCTCGAAGTAAGCGCGAGTTTTTCCAATATCAACCATTTCAAACACCCCGCCCTGAGCGGGGTGTTTGCGTTTGATCTGGCACACCACCCCCGGTGTCAGGCAATCTTGGCTCTTTGTCGGCCATGATCCCCATCGCAACACATCATCTTCTCGCTGCTGCGGACGCTGCATCGTCAACAGAGGTGGGTGACATACTCCAGAGTGGCCTGCGCTTCACGCACGCGGTGGCCGTCTATGTCGGCGCAGCACTTTCTGCCTACCTCGTTCTCCTGCTGGGTGGACGTTTGCTCAAGCGTCGGCTTCAGATTCCCCTGAGCTGGGTCTATAACCTCTTCTGCCTGCTGGCCGCGCTCTACCTCCCGACCTTGTTGCCATTTGTGGCGATTCCGGGAACGGACCACATCCGGGCGGCCCTTGTGGTGGTGGGAGCCTTTGTCGTTGTCGGTCTTGTCCGGCATTATTTCTTCGACCTCTTTCTGCAACGAGGCGCCGGCGCGCAGGTCCCGAAATTTCTCAGTGAGTTTGTTTCGATTGCCATCATCATTGCGGCGCTGCTCACCGTCATCAAGGTCATCTACCACACCGATGTGCCGGGTGTGCTCGCGGGCGCGGGGATTCTCGGAATCGTTCTGGGGCTTGCCCTCCAAGACACGCTGGGCAACATTTTCAGCGGCTTTGCAATTTATTTTGGCGGCCAATTCAAAGCGGGCGACTGGTTGCAGGTTGATGACCGCCATGCCCAGATTGTCGAGATCAACTGGCGCTCGACCCGGCTGCGCACGACCGACGATATCTGCCTCGATATTCCGAACAGCAATATCACCAAGCAGACGATCATCAATTTCAACTACCCCACGAGCATTCATGGCATCCGGCTGGATATTGGGCTGGAATACGATGCGCCACCGCATGTCGTTAAAAAAGTTCTGATCCAAGCAGCTCTCGATTGCCCATTGGTCCTGCGAAATCCGGCACCCGATGTGTATCTCACAGCGTTTGCGGACTGGAGCGTGAACTACCAGCTCCGGTTCTGGCTGGCTGACCACGTGCATCTCAATCCCGCCAACAGCCAGATCCGCATGAACCTCTGGTATGCCCTCCGGCGCAACAAAATCAAGATCCCTTACCCGATTCAGCAGGAGATGTGGCTCGACAAACCAGAGCCGCATACCGAGGACCGCAACCGGATTCGTGCCTCGATCTCGAACGCCGTGTTCGCGCCAGCCCTCTCTTCCGAGCAGCTTGATGGCTTGGTCGAGAACGCAAAAATTGTCCTCTTCGGAGAAGGCGAAACGATCGTTCGGCAGGATGCTCCAGCCGGACCGATGTATGTGCTCATCAATGGGCACGCCGGGGTGTCTCTCAACGCGCAGGGATCAATCCGCTCGGTGGCAAACCTCGGCCCGGGTTCCTGCATCGGCGAAATGTCGATTCTCACCGGCGAAGCCAGAATCGCCACGGTCACCGCGCTGGAGGATATCCTTGCCGTCGAAGTCGAGAAAAACACGATTGTCAACCTGGTCGCGTCCAACCCCGAACTTCTTGACGCTCTGGGCGAGCTGCTGGCGCAACGTCGCATGCAAAACGAAGGCATTGTGGCCGAGCATTTGAATTCCTCAAATGCAGCCACCAAGAGCCACTACAAAGCCGGGTTCATGTCCCGCCTCCGCACGTTCTTAGAGGTCTGATTATCCTCCAAGAAATCCGGCGCGAAAAGTTCCAGCCAGTTTGGGATCAGTGGCGTTTCATGACACGAAAGACTTCGCGTCCTTCGCGGCCCTCGAAGGTCGGAAAATTCTCGCTTTCGTGGATGACTTCGAAGTCTGCTCCAAACCGGGCGTCAGCTTCCTCCATCGAGCATCCGTAGGGAGGACCCGGTTCATCGCGATCCGACGGATTTCGATAAAACACGGCGAGAAAGAGTCCGCCCGGTCGCAGGCAGGCCTTCACGCTTCGGACATAGTCCTCCCGCCGGGTTGGCGAAATCGCGCAGAAGCAGGTGTGTTCGAAAATGGCGTCGGAAAACAATGCTGAATCGCTGAGGCGCTGAAAATCTGAAACGCTGGGAGGTTCTGAAGTGCTGAAATGCGGAGAGGCTGAGATGTTGTCGTTGGTCTCGGTGCGTCCAAGGGCGAGGAAGTCGCCGGTGAGGAATTCCACATTGGGTCCCTGTGGAAATTGCGCAGCCACGGTGGCAGCCGACGGTGCAATATCGATTCCGATGACATGGGCGGTGGGATCCGCTGCAAGGAGGCGCACATCGTGTCCGGTCCCGCATCCGGGAACGAGGATCCGTCCGCTCAGTTGGCGG